>JBQCFO010000377.1:0-18388 GCA_051959055.1 Ginsengibacter sp.
GATCGCCAATCGCGCAGCCAAAATTTTGAGCTGGTTTCCATTTGTTCAAAGCGTTGCTGTATCCGGGTCTTTGTCAAAAAACTTTGCGGATGAAAAAGCAGATATTGATTTCTTTATCATCACTGCTGCCAATCGTTTGTGGATTGCGAGAACCTGTATGCATATTTTTAAAAAATTTACATTTCTCCCGGGAAAACAAAATTGGTTTTGCATGAATTATTATATTGATGAAATGAAAATGGAAATCGCTGAAAAAAATATTTTTACAGCAATGGAAATTGTTACGTTAATGCCAATGCAAGGAATGAATTGTTTCCAAAAATTTATTAAAGCAAACTCCTGGACCAGCCATTATTTTCATGAACAAACTATTTCAGATGAAAAAAGTGCAGAAATAAAAAAGGTCTTTCTTACAAAATGTTTTGAAAAAATATTCAACTTCTGGTGTGGTAATACTACTGAAAAATGGTTGATGAATGTAACAGATAAACGGTGGAAAAACAAGACGCGTCGTGGGAAAGTAAATGACCATGGCGTAAGCATGGCAATGATTACAGATCCTCATTTTTCGAAACCAGATCCGCAATATTTTCAGGCAGGAATCATACAGGCATACGAATTAAGGGTACGGGAATTATTACAAACAAATAAGGAAGTAGAAATTGAGGTGTAATGTTATTTTTTTTGAAGAGAAATAATATAATAATCGCCGAAATATTTCCATGGCCATTTGCCTTTCCACTTATTCTCTTTTGCTTTTAAAAACCGGAAGGCGTATGGATAATTTTCTGCAAAATATTCAATGTAAGATGGTGGCACCAAAGTACACAAACCTTCGACTGACAACAGATTGAAGTCTTTTTTTAGATACTTCATCAAATATGAAGGATTATAATACCAGCATTTAAATTGGTGACCTTCAAGTCTGGCGCTTCGCCCCTTTTTACTAAAAAAACGACGCGTAGCTGTTTTAAATTTCCCTTTAAAAATTAATAAAAATTCCCACAGACAAAATTGAGGAAGAATGACAAGGGTCACCACTCCTTTTGGTTTTAGTAATTTCGGAAAAAAGGCAAGAACTTTATCCAAATGAGCTGTGCAATTCAATCCTGCAAAATTGGAAAAGATTAAATCAAATGGTCCTTTTTGTTGCAGATTCTCAAGAGCAGTAAATGAACAAATTTCATGAGTTATTAAATCCTGAAGCGCTTCGTTTTTAATTTTCTGTTGAATTATTTCCAACATTCCTGTTGAAATATCTGTAGCATGGACTTTACATTTTTGCTTTGCCAGCCAGATTGCATCTTCTCCTGTTCCACTGTTTAATTCTAAAATTGAATCGCCAGGATTAATAATTCTTTTTAGATGCGATCTTACTCTATCTCTTTTGTATTCAATGATTTTATTTCCTGAATATAATTTGTCAAATTTCTTTGATTGTGCAGAAAAGGCCGCGGCAGCAAGGCTTTCATTCTTACTTGTAGTGACGATGCTCATATTTTTTCCAATTGATTCAATTTTATCTTTTCGAGGAAAGTAGCGGGAACATAATAAAGTCCTGACAATGCTTTTTTCAATTTGCTAAAATCAATTTGAAGAGGATCCCTGCATAATTGTTTTAGATTTTCAAATGACAAATGCTTTCGATAACTTTTATGAACATAATTATGAAGCTGTTTATAAAAAGCCGGCTGATAATTATTGCGAAATAGTAACGCCATTTCATTTGAATCTGTCCAGTTGGTCTTTTCTTTTAATTCAGATTTTACTTTTTCATAAAAAACGGTACCGGGTAAAGGATAAGAAATGGAAATTCCAATTTCATAAGGTAATAATTTATTGATCATTGAAATTGTTTTTAGTATGTCCTCGTACGTTTCTCCCGGATAGCCGAATTGAATAAAAAAAGAAGGTTTAATCCCATTTTTTTTCAATAATCCGGTGGCTTCAAAAATTTGTTGCACGCTGGTTCCCTTATCCATGGCATCAAGTATTTTTTGTGATCCGCTTTCAGCTCCCATCCAGATATTATCACAACCGGCTCTTGATAGATCTTTGATATTATTTTCCTTGAGCAGAAGATCAACGCGGCCCTGCATTTTAAAATTGAATGACAAATTTTCTTTTTCTACCAAATCAGCAAACTCCCGAATCCATCCCGGTTTCAATCCAAAAATATCGTCACAAAACCAGATGTGGTCAAATTGGAAATTAGCTTTCAGCATTATTAGTTCGTTTACTACATTTCGTGGTGAACGGGTGTTATACCGATTTCCATATATTGGTTTTGCACACCAGTTACATTTAAAAGGGCATCCCCTCGTAGTAGCCACGTTCATTGAAAAATAACCTGCGTGTTTCATCCATGATTGACGGTAAGGTTTCAAATCAATGATGTCCCACGCAGGAAAAGGCAGTTCATCCAGATTTTTCATTACACTTCGCTTTGTCGTTTTAACAACGGTGCCATTCCGCAGGAAAGCAAGGCCCTCAATATTTAATAAATCAGTTTCCTTTTTTCGAATAGCATCAACAAGTTTTAATAAAGTAATTTCGGCTTCGCCTAATAAAATAAAATCTGCGCCGGCATTCAAATACATTTCAAATCTATCGGTAGCATCAGAACTTGAAACTATAACCGTGCATCCGGTTGCTTTTGCCAGACGAATCATTTTAAATGCGGCATTGCGCATATTAGTCAAACACATTTTGGTGAGGTAATTAAATCCATCATCATAAATCACAAAAAAATCGGGTTTTATTTTTTGAAGAATGGGAATTACTTCTTCAGGATATTCAGAAAACATTGTGTCAAATAATGATACCGCATAACCATTCTGCCTCATAAAAGACGCAGCATATAAAGTACCCAAAGGTGCATATGGCTGTCCTATTGACCATTGTTTGGGGTCATATTGCATGAAATAGGAATGAGAAAAAAGTATATGGTTCATTTGAAGATAATATTTTTACAATCTCGTTCCGGGAGCAAGATTGAGGTAACAAACACATTTCATGCACGTTTCATTTTTATCCATATCTAATTTTTTTCTGAATCTGATCGCCTTTTCACTATTGATGATTTTATCCAATGATGTTGTTCTTATATTTCCATAAGCTTCATGAAAGAAACACGGCCGCACATTTCCATCCGCTTCTATTACAGTTGAGACCCATGGCGCATTACATCTTTTGTATGGGAAATTATTGAGTCCATAAAAGGCAGCATAGTAAGTATATATTTTCATTATTTTTTCCGGCGATTCTGCAATGAATTTGTGGTTAAAATCATTTTCATTCCTTATCAACAAATTATCAATCACATTTTTTAAAACAGGCAAATCATTTTCGGATAATAAAATTTCATGCTGACGATTTTCATCCCAGATTAATTCGCGGTTAAAAGCATGGCTGCTTACATCCGCAGGCAAAAAGCTTATTTGCTGTAATCCAATTTCTTTTGCTGCTTCAATAATTTTTGGCCAAAGTCGAAAATTTAGTTGATGAATGACAGAGCGTCCGGTAATTTTAAAATCAGGTTTTAAACATTTAATTGCGGCTATACCTTCCTTCAGCTTTTCAAATGCGCCGGGAATATTTCTGATCCTGTCATGCGTTATTTCATCGCCATCAATCGAAACAATAATATCATTTACAAACTCAACTATTTGACCTGAATTTTTTTTTAACGAAAGACCTGTTGATAATAAAGAGACCTTAATATTTTTCTCCTTTAATATTTTACAAAAAGTAAAAAAATTTTTATTCAGCAAGGCTTCTCCGCCAGTCATCAACACCTGTCGTGTACCAAATTTTTTTAGTGAACTCATCAATCCGGAAATATCTGCTTCTGTTAATTGTTTCAAATTGTGATTGCCTTTCCAGATATCACACATTACACAGCGGCAATTGCAGGCGCTGTGTGGCATTAATATAACAATTGGCAAAGCCTTTATCAGGCTGGTTTGTAGCGTTCTGTAACGTTTATAAGTATAATATAAATTTTGCATTACCATTACCTGCAGTAATTTTTAATTACCATCCAATAGAAAGGACTTTTTCCGTGCAAAAAACGGTTCAACCATTTATGTGGATTGTATAATACTTTATAATTGAACGATTTCAATTCCCTTACCTCATGGTGAAAATAATAACGCGACATTTTGGGAAATCCAATCTCAGAAAAATACTGTTTGGTTCTTTGACGCGCAGAGAAAATCTTTTCAGGTAAATAGAAATGACTATCAAGAATATGAATTTCTCCCTGCAGTGTTAAATATTGCAAAGCAGTATTTATAATTTCTTTCAAAGATTTAAAATATTGAATAGATGCAGCAAAAACAATCAGGTCAAATTTTTTATCACCAGGAATGCCGTTGCGGATATCACCGGCTATAAAATTCAAATTGCGTTTAGAAGCAAATGCTTTTTTTGCCTGGTTAAGTTCGATCCTGTTGATATCAATTCCAGTTACTTCTCCCCTTATTACTTCTGAAAGCTGTGCGGACAGCCATCCGTTTCCACAACCAATTTCCAAAATATTGCAAATGTGCCCTTTCTGTTTTACATACTTCAGAAGTTTATTGCAGGAATTTTTCCGGATTTTCCATTCTTTAAAAAGAGGATGATTTTTTGAAATCTCAGGAAGTTTCCGGATTTCTTTTTCTGAAAAAACTCTTCCCTCCTTTTTACGAAGGGAAATGTAAAGTTTTTCAAACTCATTTTCTTTCGATGAATTCTCATTTAAAAGGTAACCATTTATTATTCTTAAATTGTTCAAGCGCTTTTATTAAAAATTAAAAACCCTGGATTTCAGGTTGGCGATATTTCCAGATTCGTTGCAATAATTTTATCTCATAAGGATATTCGTAATAATTTATTTTATACCTCAAGCCAGCCACCAGTCTCATCGTTAACCGTTTTAAATTATTCAGCCGAATGTCTGACACAGTAGGATAATATCCATTTAAAACAGTCTCAAAATTTCTGATCTTATCAATCATTTCAGGACGAAGCCAGGGTGTCAAAGGATTTTTTCGCAAATCAAATTTCTCCCATTGTGGACTTATCCAATCTTCTAATCTTTTAGGATAAGAAAATCCTGAAGCGAGAACTTCATTATACAGTTCTGAACCTTCTGTTGGTACAGGACTATAAGTATATAAAACAATTTCTGTTTTTGGGTTTACTGCTTTTACTTTTTTAATGAAATTAATATCGAATTCAATTTGTTCCATTACTTCCTCAGTTGTAGGTGCAGGAGTTCCTAATACAAAAGAATATTCAGGAATAATATCAAATTTTTTTAACCGCTCTGCGAAACGAATTATTTGCGCGCCGGTTTGTGTACCGCCTTTGTCTAACTGATGTAATACTTTGTCATTGCCGCTTTCAGCACCAAAGAAAATAATTTTGCACCCGGCTTCACGAATGAGCGCTAACGATTCATCTTTGAATTTATCCATTGTATCAATCCTAGCCATTCCCCACCAATTCATTTTTTCCTGCTTGATCAATTTTGCAAATGCAACCGCTCTTCTTTCTGAAACAAAAAAATTATTATCATGGAATTCAATTGCATCCGCTCCCCATTTATCTTTTATGTATTTCACATCCTGGTAAACATGCTCTGCAGATTTCGCTTTCCATCTTGCCTGGTAAGTAGGCACTACAGCGCAAAAAGAACAAGTGAACGGGCAACCAATACTTGAATGATAAGCCAGCGTTTTATTTCCCAAATATGTTTTTCCTAAATATTTTTCAATTGGATAAATCTGATGCAATTTGTTGTAAGGTAATGGAGGAAGCGAATCCTGTTCAATCAATTCCTGCTTCGCATTTTTTACAATTTCGCCATCCTTTTTGTAGATAAGATTTTTAATTAGCTCATACGGTTTATTATTGTCAAGAGCATCAATTAATCGAGGGAAAGCATGATCCCCAGGTCCATTGATTACAAAATCGACATAACCGGAATTGAGCACAACTCTATAATGACTTGTAGGAAAATAGCCGCCCCATATCATGATGGTATCTGGAAATTCTTCTTTAATTTTTTTAGCAAAAGGAATGCCTTGCTTCGTTTGCGGGCCGGGCATGACGGTAAACCCTATATATTTAAATTCTCCTGTAGCCAGATAGGTTTTTATTTTTTCATAAGGATGTTCTTCCCGGTTTCCGTCAACAATTGCCCATTCGTAAATTCCATCAACAGAAGCGGCAATATTCATAATAGAATTCGGTATCCGATGTTTAGCTATGGCGCTGCGTGGATTGAATAAAAGTACTTTGTTCATACTTTCTTCCAAACGAAATAATTAGCTTAAAGGTTGCCCAACCTTTGAAAGGCTGGCAACCCTTGAGTCATTTTTATTCGTTTTATATCGGTTTTATAACTCTGAACATCCAAACAAAAGCCATGAATATATTTCAAAAATTGAATTATCTTTTCTTAAAGAAATATTCAGTTTCAAAACCACGTAATGCAGATGTAGCCTACGATCTATGGGCTGATTATTATGATTCGCAACCGGATAATATGATGCTTGCTTGGGATGAAGAAATATTTTCAGGTCTGATAAATAATTTGGATTTAGGAGATAAAGTAATTGCCGACATTGGTTGTGGAACAGGAAGACATTGGAAAAAAATTTTTGCGCGTCAACCAAAAAAATTAATTGGCTTTGATGTGTCTGAAGGAATGCTTAAAGTATTGCAGCAAAAATTTCCCTTTGCCGAAACACATCATTTGAAGAACGATGAATTGAAGGAATTGGAAAATGAATCATGTGATATTATTATCTCCACACTTACGATTGCACACATTGAAAATGCAGAAAAAGCATTACACGAATGGAACCGGATTTTGAAACCGGGAGGAGAACTGATTATCACCGATTATCATCCAATTGCTTTGGCAAAAGGCGGTAAAAGAACTTTTAAACGTAATGGTAAAACGATTTCCGTTAAAAACTATGTTCATTCCATTGAAAAATTAAAAGACATTGCAAGGCAACTGCACTTGAAAGTATTTCGTTTAAAGGAGAAGTCAATTGACGAATCGGCCAGGCCTTTTTATGAAAAACAACATGCGCTTCCTATGTATGAAACATGGAAAGGAACACCAATCATTTATGGAATTCATTTAAAAAAACCCGATGAGACTCTGTAATCTCAACATCATTGAAAATAAAGAACTTCAGCACATCCAGGTTGAGAATGGGAAAATAAAATCGGTAACAAATAATGAAAAAACACTGAAAAAAAAACCGAACGAATTACGCATTGAATTTAAAAATGCGATTGCTTTTCCAGGTTTAATAAATTCCCACGATCATCTTGATTTTAATTTGTTTCCTAAGCTTGGAAATCGCATTTACAACAATTATTCAGAGTGGGGAAAGGATATTCATGTTCAAAATAGAGAAACGATCAATGCCATTTTAAAAATCCCTTTACATCTCCGAACTCAGTGGGGACTTTATAAAAATTTACTTAATGGAGTTACAACCGTTGTAAATCATGGAGCAAAATTAAAAATTACAGATCCTTTCATTACGGTGATCCAAAACACTTATTCTTTCCATTCTATTCAGTTTGAAAAGTACTGGCGATTAAAACTGAACAATGTTTTTGCAAAAAAACAACCATATGTAATTCATATTGGTGAAGGAACTGATGAGATGGCGCATAAGGAAATTGACACCTTGATAAAAATGAATTTTTTCAATAAAAGTTTGTTTACTGTTCATGGTGTCGCAATGGATGAAGAGCAGGCGAAAAATTTTAAAGGCTTGGTTTGGTGCCCGGATTCAAATTTCTTTTTGCTGAATGCAACTGCGGATATTAAAAGATTGAAGACAAAAACAAGAATTCTTTTCGGAACAGATTCTACATTAACAGCGGATTGGAATTTATGGAAACATCTTCGCCTTGCAAGAAAAACAGAACTCATGAATGACCACGAATTATTTAATACACTTACAAAAACTCCTTCTGTTGCATGGCAACAAGGTCATATAGGCATGATTTCAATTAATAAAAATGCGGACATCGTAATTGCTAAATGTATTGACAGCAAAGGCTTTGATGCCTTTTATTCATTGAATCCGGAAGAAATGCAATTGATTTTACATGAAGGGAAAATCCGCTTATTTGATGAAGAAATAAAAGATCAGTTAATGGTTGATCACTTTCCTATATCGCAATTCACTAAAATAGTTGTGAATGGTAAATGCAAATATGTTTATGGCGATTTAGATGAATTAAAAAAGCAAACAGTAAAATGTAATTCTGAAGTATTGCTGCCATTTTAAAATTCTTTTCGATGTATAATCGTTTAAAAAGTTGGAAAAAGAAACATTTACCAAAAAGAATTCTTGCTATTCGGTTGCATGCAATGGGTGATGTAATCATTACTCTGCCTTATTTGCAGCACTTGCGAAATAATCTTCCAACATACATAAGATTAGACTTCCTCACACTTTCAGAATTTGAAACAATTCCGAAAAATATTCATTTGTTCCACAAAGTTTATGCGATTAAAGGAGGCAGGGTTTTTAAAAAACAACTGTGGTTTGCATTCCTTTTACTACCTCGACTGTTTCTGAATCGTTATGACATCGTAATCGATCTCAACGACGCCTTTCTCAGCCGTTTGATAAGAAGATGCCTAATGGCAAAAGCATGGTCAACCTTTGATAAAATTTCACATATACCGGCTGGCGAAAGAACACGTCAAACAATTGAATCTGTTGGTTTAGGAAAAATTTATGCTGATACAAATTTGAAAATAAAAGACAGATTCAGGACTGAAAGATTATTAAAAGAAAATGGATGGGATGGTTATAGTAATCTTGTCGTATTAAATCCTGCGGGCGCTTTTGAAACGCGAAACTGGCCTCTTTCAAACTACCTGGAATTTGCAAAATTATGGCTTCACGAATTTCCATTAACTCAATTTCTTGTCATGGGAATCGAAGCAATTTTGCCCAAAGCAAATTATCTCAAAAGTGAGCTTTATGACCGCTTGATCAATCTTGCAAATAAAACAACACCTGCAGAAGCTTTTGTAATTGTCCAGCAGGTTTCTCTTGTTGTGTCTGAAGATTCAGGGCTTATGCATATGGCGTGGGTTTCAGGGATTCCAACATTGGCTTTATTTGGTTCTACCAAAAGTTTCTGGGCACAGCCATTAGGCAATCACACAATTTTCCTAAGCTCCTCTGACCTTGAATGCGGAGATTGCATGCTGGAAATCTGCAAATATGGCGACACTCATTGTCTTACAAGATATTCACCAAAAATGGTCTTTGAAAAGGCAGCATCATTGATTAAAAGATGTAATAGCCTGAAACTGAGACCGAATTTTCTGCAGAAACTATTTAGATTCCCGATTTTTTAACCATTAATTTTTAGATTTATTTCTTCTTTCATTTATTCAAATAGTTGCAAGATTGCTTGACCAGTTTCATTGACTGAGTATGGCATCACTGATCTGTATTGACTTTGAGGATTATTTAAAATTTCAAATGCTTTTTTTACCATCTCTTCTTCAGTTTTAACAATATGCCATGACTCAAAATTCCTATTCATTGGTTTACAAAAACTAATAACATGGCACCCTGCATACAATGCTTCCAGGCAAGCCATACTGAATCCTTCATAAGAAGAGGGATGGAGGAAAACTTTTGTTTGTTGCATCAGAAGCAATAAACTTTTATGTGCCATTTCTCCGTTTAAAAAAATATTATTCTTAAGCTTCAATTCACTTATTTTATCGCGCAAAAGAAAATCTTCAGTTCCCTTGCCGGCAATAACAGAATAAATATCCGGAATAGTTTTTCGTAATTCAGCAATGCAATTTATAAAAAGATTATAACGCTTTAGAGGAATTAACGAACCGGCACCCAAAACATCAATTCTTCTTTCATAACATCTATTTTGAAATAATTCTATTTCAATTCCATTTGGAATAACATGCAGCGGCTTTACTAAATAATTTTCAAAAAATTGATCAGCAACAAAATCTGATATTGCCACCAACTCTTGTGGGTCAGGATTTATTTTCTCAACAAATCTATTATTTTTCTTTGCATCCTGTCCTGCAATCCAGGAATGATGCATGATTCCATATTTTTTTCCAAAGCGGCTTCCTATCATAGCGCATTCACCAAACCATAAAGAAAATAAACCGATGACATTATTTTCATCTTTTATTTCTTTTAATTTTCTCCATATCCTGAACCATAAAAAACGCCGTGAAAACTTTCCTTTATTTTTCCCTCCAAATGAAATGATAAGATTATTATTATTCCATAAATATTCTTTTGAACTAAAAGGATATTGAAAACTTAAAACGATAATTTTAATGAGAGAAAAATCTTTGTTGATTGTTCTGATCAAGCTTTGAAGAAATGGAAGGCAGGAAGTATCGTGCTCATCTTCAGGAAAGCCAGGTGTCAATATCACCAAAACAGGCTGGTTGTTTTTCATCTAACGAAATAATTTTATTGCAAAATGAAAGGCTTTCTTTATGGTGAGTAATCAGGATGATCATTTTACCTGTTCTGGCTAGTTCCGAAAAGTAATGTAATAAGCGCTCTTCTGATAACCAGTCTAATTCACTAAAGGGTTCATCAAGAATGATGAGATCCGATTCTTTGTAAAGCGCTCTTGCAATTGCGATGCGCTGCCGCTGCCCCCCACTGAGGTTTTTACCGTTTTCAGTAATGATTTTATTATACCCTTCAGGATAGTTCTCAATCAATTCTTTTAATCCTGTTGCCCGTGTTACTTCTTCCAGTTTTTGAAAATCAAAATCATTTTCATTGAGTGTAATATTTTTTAAAATAGAATCATAGATCAGTAAAGTCTCCTGCTTTAAATAGGAAATTTGTTTCCAAAACTGCTGCCGATCCTCGGTTTCCGTGGAAATGCCATTCAGCAAAATCGAACCATAGCATGGATCCAAAAATCCTAATAACAAATTTATCATGGTAGTTTTCCCCTTCCCTGATATTCCGGACAGCCCGATAAAATCGCCCTCTAAAATAGTAAGTGAAAGATTCTTCAAAACCAGATCGTTTTTAAAATTGAAAAAAACATTCTTAAAAGCAATCGATTGAAGTGCTGGAATATTTTGATTTATTTTTTTAAAAGAATTGGAATTATTTTGAAGCAAATCTTCAATAGTGAAATCGTAAGCTTTTATCTGGCCACTGCTGTTTAAAATCTTAACAATGCCCGGAATAATTTTGTAGGCCGCTGCCATAAAAGCTCCTAAAGTTATTATTGAAATAGAATTTGTGTTAGCTGTAAGCGAATTAATCAGAATCAAAACTACTAATCCTAAAATGGCAAATATTTCAATCAACCTAGAAGGCAGATTCTGAATTACTAACTGATCTGAAAGAATATTATTGAATTTTGATTGAGCTGCATGATACCTTTTTGCAAAAAAGTTTTTGCTATGATTTAGATTACTTTCAATAAACGCCGATAACGATTCTTTTAAATATTGGATTGCTTTTTCGCTTAATGGTTTTGCTGTTTTACGAATCGTAGTGAGCTTTCTCTTCATTAAGGATGCCGCAATAATAATTGCGGGTGTTATAATTACAAAAATTAAAAATAAAAAAATTGGGTTATAGATTAAAACGGCGATAATAGTAAATAATATTAAAACGCCCTGGCTGATAATTTGCTGAAATCCCGTTAATACATAGTGACCAAATTCAATTGGCTGCTGGCTGATTTTATGAAGATGAACAGAAGAATCGATGTTTATATAATCATCAAAACTGCCGTTTAAATAATGCATTAGATTTTTTTCAGAAAGTCTTGATGATACTTTGTAAACAAATTTTATTTGCTTTTGCAAAACGCGAAATCCAAAAAGGTTTTTAATGCCAAATAAAATAAAAAAGATAAAAATTAGCAAAAATGGATATCGGATTAAAATTTTAAAGGGAAAATAATTTGATGAAACCAAAAAGGATTGGGCTGTATAAAATTGGATTACATACAGGAGCAGTGCAAGAAAAGCAATGTCTGATAAACTGATTACAATGTCAAGAAATATAAGTTGGATTGCTTTTTTCTTTTCATTGTCATTCAGTATAATAAAAATTTTTTTGATAATATTTTTCAAATTGCATGTTTATTTGTATCTGAAAAAACACACCTGGAAATTAAGAATTGCTGATAAAACTTGTTTTACTGTTTATTCCAATCCTTCTTCTTGTGCTTTTCACCTAATTGAAACACTCTTGAAATATTAAACCCAAATAGGGCATCGCTGTTATCCCACCTTCCTGAAGTTTCCGCTACGAATGATTTTTCAGTCAATCCAAAAGAATTAGAAAAAAGCAGCTCAAAGACATGGCCGCCTGTCCCGATATCGATCCCAAAAGATAAAACATTATGAGAGCCGGGAGCTTTCATATCAGGCAATTGGTAGTAATATTCTGCATTTAAATTAATCCTTTTGGAAAGCCTTTGTCGCCCGGCAAGGCCAATCGCGAAAATATTATCCTTGATATGATAATAGGAAATATTATCAGCATGAATAAAAGTAGGCATTATTTGTAAAGCAAATCCTTCAGAGAACTTTCTGGCAATAAGCAATTGAAACACATAGGCTGCCCTGTTAATGTTTGCTCCTGAATCAAGTTTGACGGATGGGTCTATTTGATCTGGCTTCAGTGTACTGATAGTAACGGTTGGCACAAAGGATATAGTTACAGGCATGTTTACGGTTCCTGTTGACTGCTTTAATAACTTTAGTTTGAAAAAGGCATCATACGTTTTTTGATAGCCACTATGGGCTATACCAATCATAAAATTATTTGTGATACCATAATCAAAACCAACTTTTACATTAAATGGCGCATAATCCAAACCAAAGAAATTATAGATTCCACTACTAATAGGCCCGAAACGATGCAGAATTCGTACATCTAAAACCTGAGCAGGAAGGTTCTCCACCGATTGACCATCAATAATGTGCGTATATTTAAATGTACCGGTAGAATAGGAAATTTTATTCCCCCAGGCTTTATTTTCCAATTGTCCTATAAGGTTTGTAGTGTCTTCAGCAACCCGGGATGTATCCTGTGCAACTATCTTATTGTGCAAGGAGAAAAGTATGCTAACCAGCAACAAAGATTTTATTAAACGCATAAGAATTGTATTAGAGGATTTATTTTTTTTGATAATTGCAGTCTACCTTAACCTCGATGCTTTCTCCGATTTTATTAGAAACAATCGAAGGAATCTGTATTTTATAATCCGCCACCATGACTTTGAAAGAACAAACGGCAGAAACATTTCCATTTGTTATTGTTATGGTTCCCGGAGTAGAGATGTTTTTTGTTACACCGTGAACCGTTAGATCGCCATTTACCTTTACAGGATAACTTCCATCTTTATTAAAATTTACATCGTTCAGATTGGTAATTGTTCCCTTAAAAGTTGATTTGGGATATTTATCGCTTTCCATATAGTTTTCATTAAAATCCGCTTCCATCTTTGCTTTGGGAAAATGAAACGCATTATTTAAAAGGCTGAATTGGAGTGCTCCCGTTTCGGCATTTAAGACACTGATCACCTGGTTATTTTCTGCATCGATATTTTCGAGAACTGTTTTTGAAAAAAAAGAAATGTTTCCATTTTTAGTATAATAAACCTGTGCGTCAGCCTTTATACTTGTAAAAGCAATCAGCATTACTAAAAGAATCAGTTTATTCATCATGATGAGAATTACATTTTTAAATTGAAGGGTAACATCTTATTAAAAAAACATCTCCCGGTAAATCAATATCAGGATCGCCACCGATGTATCCACTGCAAATTCCTTTTATTGAAATGGTATCGCCGGGCTTTATATCATTGATTTTTTCTTCCATTGTGCAATTGACAGAACCGCCTGAGATATTTGTTTTTAAAAGAATTATTTGTTGCCCTTTTTGATTTTTTAAAACGTTTTTTACTTCACCTGAAGTAATTACGATTTTATTCACAAACTTTGATTTCATCGTTGCGCTATCTTTAGTCAGATTGCTATAAAGTATAGTAGCAGTGGTTTTGATGCCATCAGCATTTTTTATATTTCTGTGTGGCTCGTTCCAAATCCAATAAATCACAACAATTCCAAAGGCAATTATTGCAATAAAAATTAAACATCCAATTTTCCTTTTTTTATTGTTCATAATTTTACTTCCCTTTTAAATCGAAAATTTTTTCAAAAAGGTTGCCGGTAGGTACGCAAACTCAGTTTGATAAATTATTTTAAGAAATAAAATGTGGTAAAGTGGCCTTGATAAGAATCAAGGGTGACAAAAAAAATCCACTGCTTTTTTTAAAAAAAAGAAGAATAAAAAATTGAAAAAGTCCTTATTTCAAACCTTCCGTCTGATACATTGAAAGGGAGAATAAGAAAAAGTGGATTAAGATTATAAAATCCGATTCGGGAATTTTAGTGATTGGAAGCCGTGGAGCTCGAAAGATCTGAACAAAAACAAATTGCTTAAAGCAAATTACTTTCGGCAAGCATGTTTGCAAATTGCTTGAAAATTTTAAAAAAGGTGATTTTTTTACAGAAACATAAAAAGAATTCTTCTAAATATTGCAGTAATAGCACCCCGCAAAAAAATGAGATTGATCTGTTGCCCAAATCAATCCCATCGTAAATTTATTAAATCAGTTTATTTTGTTTGAGTCAAAGTTGCAAATGCACAAATGAACAGTTTTAAATCTAAATTCAAATCTGCTGCTCAAACTTTTGGTGACCCCGTCAGGATTCAAACATGAAACCTTTTGATCCGTAGTAAAATGCTCTATTCAATTGAGATACGGGTCCAAAGAGGCGCAAAAATAATAAAGAAATTTCTTCAAGCCAATTTCTTCATCAACTTTATTATCATAAAATTTTATTAACGAGTATTCTTTTGCACCTTGCAGACAAATTATAACATGAAAATATTTTTCTGGACTGTTGGAAAGGCCGATGATTCTTATGTAAAAGAAGGAATTGAAACCTTTACAAAACGCATTTCTCATTATTACCCGGTAAAATGGAAGATTTTCCCCCCGGCAAAAAATGCTGTTAATCTTTCTGAAGAAGAAATTAAAAAATCTGAAGGAAATTCAATATTAAACGCTTTACAGAATGATGATGTTTTAATTGCTTTAGACGAAAATGGAAAGCAATGGAATTCCATAGAGCTTGCAAATTTCATTCAGCAAAAAGCAAATGAAAGTCGCAGGAATATTATTTTTTTAATCGGCGGCGCTTATGGAATTGATGAAAATATTTTAAAGAAATGTACTATCAAATGGAGTTTATCCAAACTGGTTTTTCCCCATCAATTGGTTCGCTTAATTCTTGCCGAACAAATATATCGCGCCTGCACCATTATCAGAAACGAAAAATATCATCATTCTTAGTTTTTATGTAGGTTTGATGCTCTTAAAAAATAAAAATGTCTGTTACCCTTATTATCATTATCATCACCGTACTGGTTTCAATTTTTGCGTTCAGCTCTCATAAAGTAATGGACGATCTCATTTTTTATCCCAGCGCAATTACTCAAAAAAACCAGTATTACCGCTTTATTACTTACGGTTTTATCCATGCAGATATTTCGCATTTATTTTTCAACATGTATGCCTTTTATTTGTTTGGTGGCGTTTGCGAAAATTCGTTTATAAATATTTTCGGGATTTATGGAAAAACATTTTACATTTTGATGTATTTTCTTTCGCTGATTGCATGCGTAATTCCCGATTTTTTGAAGTACAACCGAAATCCTGATTACAGAAGTCTCGGCGCTTCAGGCGCGGTATCAGCAGTGGTGTTTGCTTATATTTTATTCAACCCAATGCAGGGAATCGGATTGTTATTCATTCCGGTTTTTATTCCCGGCTTTCTATTCGGAATACTATTTTTAATTGTGTCTTATTTTTTAGGAAAAAAAGGCGGTTCACGCATCAATCATTCAGCACATATCTGGGGAGCCATTTTTGGCGTGGTATTTTTACTTATTTTCAGCCAGTTTTTTTCAAATTATCCTTTGTTAGATAATTTTATAAGAGAGGTAAAAGGGCTTGATTTGCGGCATATTTTTACGACTTATTAAATTGGATTGTAACAATTTTTTTGCTTTTATCTGTTATTTTAAAACGGTCGTCAATTCTGTTACCAATAATCCAGACAATTCTTTTATTGCTTTCAAGAACCCAAATTTTTTCTTTATCTGTTATTGACATTTTTTGATCAATAAAAAATCTGCTCAACTTCTTTTTTTTCTGCATTCCCAATGGATAAAAATAATCACCCTGTTTCCATTTTCTTAACAGCAATGGAAAAGTGATATTTGTTGCGTCAAGAGTAGCGATCAATTCTGACTTTGGATATTTGAGGCCGGATGTTTCATTTAATTCATAATTCTTCAATTTTACTTTTAATGTTCCCAATTCAAATTCAACTTTTTCATCGCTTTCATGAATTAAAATATGGTTTGCCTCCAATGTATTTAATGGCGCAATTATAAGCCAGTTGCGGTTTCTGATAATTTTATAACTGGCAGAAGAAATATATTTTCCGCTTTCGCTTTTCAATAAATTCATCACTTCTGCTGTTTGATGGGATGTAAAATCAAAGTCTCTTATAATTTCATAAACGATTGTTTTTAAAGGTTCACTTTTCAACAATTTCAATACAGGAATATGAATTTCATTTCCTTTTTGTTCAAGCAATTTCCTTTTATGAAGCCCTATTGATTGCTGGTATAAAATTTCTATTTCAGAAAATCGCTCTATATTTTTTATTAAATTATCTTCTGCTTTTGGAAAGACTTTTTCAATAGAAGGAATCAATTGATGGCGAAAATAATTGCGGGTATATTTATCCGACAAGTTCGAAGAATCTTCTACAAAATCTAAATCAGTTTGTTTATTAAATAATTCTATCTCTTCTCTTTTTGCAAATAATAATGGCCTGATTATTTTTCCCTGTTTTGGTAAAATTCCCTGCAAGCCCTTTATTCCTGTGCCCTTGAAGAAATTCATCAGGAGGGTTTCAATATTATCATTGGCATGATGAGCAGTTAGAAGCCAGCGGGAAGGTTCAAGGTTCGAGGTTGAAGGTTCAAGATTCAAGGCTGAAGGTTCAAGAATCGGGGTTGAAGGTTCAACGTTCAAGGTTGTCGGTTGCCGGCGGTCGATGGTCGGTGGTCGGTTGTCGGTCGTCGCATGTTCCTTATTTCTCAACAATTCCTCAAACCACTCATATCTTAATTCCCTTGCTGCTACCTGGATAGAAATTTTATTTTCTTCAGCATATTCCTTAGTGTCAAATCTTTTTACAAAAACTTTTGTGGAATATTTTTCGGCGAGTTTCCGCACAAATTTTTCATCGCGGTCACTCTCCTCTCCTCTTAATTGAAAGTTGCAATGTGCTATTTCAAAATGAAAACCTGCCTGGAAACACAACTCGCATAAAGCCACAGAATCGGCGCCGCCACTCACTGCTAGCAACAAATAATCATTTTTTTGAAAAAGATTTTGTTGTTGAATATTTTTTATAAACTGATTTAATAATAACATGCTGCTCATTCTATTTTCCGTATAATTTCCTCATTTCTTTATCAAAATCGCTTTCAAGATTTTTGTCCTGTATCACGCTGAATTTTTCGAATTCATTTCCGGCTAAAGCAAGCGCTACTTCGTGCGAAACCTTTCCACACTCTTTTAAAATCGCCTCTTCGTTAAATTGCAAAAAGGCATCTAATTTCTTCACCCATTCTTTCATGTGCATGACGATTCCTTTCTGTGCCTGACTTTCCGCATAATCAAGATACATGCTCACAATCCGGTTTAATGCATCTAATTCTTTTTCATTAAGATAATTTTTGGCAACGCCGACATCTGTTTTGCGGATGCTTCCCTTTGGCCCGTTCTTCCAGGAAGTAAGGCCCATATTTTCTTTGGAACTATCAGCCCTTGAATAAATAATTTCTGCTGCAGTTTGTCCCGTGATTGCCCAATGTAATTTGTTCTGAACAGTCGCAAAAAATCTTTTGGTAATATCCGAATCCTTATTATAGTCTGCACTGCATCGTGAATATATATCCGTTATTTTCTGATAAAATCTGCGCTCGCTGCTGCGAATATCCCTGATGCGCGCAAGCTGCTCTTCAAAGTAATCCTTACCAAAAATATTATTTGAATTTTTGAGGCGTTCATCATCCATCGTAAATCCTTTAATAATGTATTCTTTCAGCCGTTCCGTTGCCCAAATACGAAATGCAGTTGCCTGGGCACTGTTTACGCGATAACCAACTGAAATAATTGCATCAAGATTATAGATCTTTGTAGCATAAGTTTT
>JBQCFO010000378.1:0-5977 GCA_051959055.1 Ginsengibacter sp.
TCTGTTACGTCGAGATCAGAGATATATGTACCACAAAAAAACAAAAGCAACAAATCGAGGCTTGGAGTTGGGGAAATGGCGCTTATTGTTTCTGCCCTGGGAATTTTATCGAACGTGATAGTCAATGTTACAAAATAAATGGCCATGTCGGTTGTCAATAATCAATTGAATGGATTATCATCAGCTTTTGAATATAAATGATAACAATTTCGGACTTGCAACTGGTTTGAGTGCAGCAATATCAGTAATAATCGCGCATGAGCTGGCTAGTATTCCAAAGTGGGTAACCGTTCAACCTCAAAGTAATAATGTTTCGTGGATTAAAAATATAACGTAGATGCAACTAATATCACAGTTACTTTTACACCTTTGCCGAGTGCGACTGTTAACTTCTGGCGGTCTGTCCAGGCCTAAATGATACAGACAACTAAATTGATTTTAAGGAAATTGTTTTTCAAACACGAACAGCAGAAGATATAATTATAATTATTCTTTCTTTTTTAAAATCACGCAAAGCACATTATTTCTATTCATATTTTTTTTGTGGGTCAAAAACCGTATAAAAAAAGGTTTAAGAAATTTTTTTAACGTGCTCTTAAGCTTTTCTTTTATTCCTTTAATTTCCCTTAATGATAACGGCGTTATTACTTTTCCATTCTTGTCGAGCACGTGCATCCTTTTCTTTATTTTATAAAAATGATTATAAAAAATAAAACGAGTAATATCAATGTGCGTTTTATTAAAGTTTGTAAAATCAAAAAACGAAAGTGATAGATTTTTTTGTTGTGCTATTGCTTTAAATGAAGTTTCTGAAAACCATGTTAAATGAATAGGAGGTAATTCTGTTTCCCATAATTCATCTGGAGAAAAGACGGATTTGTTTGGAGTCGTAATTACGAGTTTTCCTCCAACTTTTAAAAGGCTTATTAAGGCATCACAAAAACCTTTAGGATCAGGAACATGCTCTAATACTTCAGTAAGTATAACCATATCAAATTTTCCAGAATTATGTATTGCATATTGATATACGTCCTGGCAAACATAGTAATTGCCGAATTGCCGCTCAGCTTGTTTTACAGCATCGGATGAGATATCTAATCCTATAATGTCGTATCCTTTTTGATTTATAGCATAAGTAAGATAACCTAATCCGGAGCCAACTTCCAACAATTTTGCTGTTTTGTTATTATTTTCTTCCAAAACACCTTTTATGCCGAAATAGGTTGCTTCTTCATCAGCTAAATAATCTAAAGAATCTTCCTTACTGATTATTTCATTAGCGTACGCTACATACCTGTTATACCCAGGTACTACACTTACCTGCCGATAAATATGATCATAAATCTTTTCATTTATTATATGTGGCCACGCAAAAGATGTATCGCAAAATAAGCAGTGATAAATAGTAAAATTTTCTCCCTCCTGATACCCCTCAATATTTTCAAATTTCTTTATAACAGAATGATCACAAATAATACATTTAATTTCTTCCAACATAAAATTTTTAACTATTGATACTTTTCAGCTTTCTTGCTGCTACTAATATATAAGCACATTAAAACCCGGGGTAAAGATATGAGATGGTTCTTTAAATCAGAAAATCTGGAATAAGTTCAAATGTTATATTTAGTAAGGCTGGCAATTTGTTCGTTAAATTTCCATTTGGTATTTTTACCATATTCCTAAAGCATGTATATGGTTGCCAGCATAAAAATATAGAATGAACGACAGTAAGCTTTTTAAAAATTCTTGGTTTTCTGTTTTGCAAACAATAGCAACGGCTATAGCTGCCTTATTGCTTTTTAAGTTAATGGTGGTACATCTCGGGCTGAAAGTAACCGGGCTTTGGTCTTACTTATCATCTCTTGCTGCTATTACTGCATTTGGCAGTTCGGGTTTTGCCAATGCGTTGTTATTCTTTATCCCAAAATACCAGTTATCCCACGATCGTACAAAAGTAAACAACCTTATCAACACTTCATTTGTAGCCGTATCCGGTATAAGTATCATTTTATGTATTTTGGCTTATAGTATTTTCAATTATGTAATTCCATTTACTGTAAATGCAGATGTAGTAAATGTTGCTAACAGCTTATTGCCTTATATAGTGTTGTCATTCTTTTTTTCATCTTTAGCTACCAACTATTTGTCTGTTTTGGATGGCCTGATGCTCATGCATGTTCGCTCAAAAATTAATATAGCGGGCGCCTTTATTTTTTTATCAGGCGGATTTTTTTTACTGCTGAAAGTTGGAATTATTGGTATCGCGATAGCTCAGTTAATTCAAAATATTTTCCTCCTGGTCACATCTTTCGTTTCTGTTAAAAAACATATTCCCTCCTATAAGTTCTCAGTTGAGTTTAATAAGGGAGTGTTTAGAAGTGTTTTCAAATATGGTTTCAGTTTTCAATTACTGTCTATCACACAAATAAGTGATCCTTTTATGAAAGCCATGATCACCAAATATTCCGGAAGTGACATAACGGCCATTTTCGACTTTTGTGTGAAACTGTTAACCGTATTCCGAAGCTTGATCGTTTCTGCCAATCTGAGCATCGTGCCACAGATTAGCATTTTTAAAGCGCTTGGAAGAACGAGGAGGATCAAAACTTTTTATAAGGCCAATTTCAAACTAGTGTTATTATTCAGCCTTATTTTATTTTTATCGCCTTTGGTTTTATCTTACACGTTTTCTCTTTTCGTCCTGAATAAAATAAGCAGCGACTTTAATTTTATCTTGTTTACGGTGGCGATAGGGCTCTTAATAAATGCACTTGCATTTCCGGCACATTTTAGTAATCTGGGCATTGGTAAGTTAAAATGGAACGTGATCAATAATTTTATTACAACAGTATTGATATTCATCCTGGCACCTTTAATGGGAAAATTCATTGGAGGAAAATATATAGTGTTGAGTTGGTCAATCTCCGCAATTGTTGGCGCAGTGGTTCTTATCGCCAGCTACAGTAAACAGACAAATATTTCGATTTTTTATTTTTTTAATAAAAATATCTTTTTGATAATTGGGGCAATATTGTGTGCGGGTATTTTGAATAAATATCTCAACGGATTGCCAATAATAAATAACTCTCCACTGACAATATTTTGTATTAATTTATTGGCGTTGGCGCTATTTGTCTTTTATCCTCTTTATAAAAATGATACCATTGGCAAAATAAAAGACACGTTAGTGGCGAGATATTCGACAAAGCGGCAGTGAAAAGATAAATAATACCAATTTTTATTTTCCGGTTCTGTAAATTAAAACAACCCTAAGTCAGAACGAATTATCTTTTTTAAGCATCAGCGTAATACCTGTTACATATTTCAAAAAGAAAAAATAGAGAGAATTTTTTGAACTCCGGATATCCGTAGAGCGATATACTTCCAGCGGAGATAGCCTAAAAAGAGAACGCAACTTCTGTTTATAGTATAAATAAGTAAAATCGAAAGAATTTTTAAGCCGGCATTTTTTTGCAGTAGCTGCAATTTGCCTTGTCGTCTGGTAATTTACTTCAAATGTCATGTAGTCCGCATGTTTCTCTGCAAATTCATTGACCGAGGATGCCAGGCCTGCTTTTTTATGCCTGCGATAAGTACCAAAACCTAAATAGATTCCCCATTTTATCCAATAATAAGTAGTTGTCCAACTTCTAAATTTATGGACAAAGGGGATTAGTAAATGCCCTTCATATATATAGTGTTTCAATGGATAGAGATGGAAAGAATAGCCATCGTTTTTCATCGTTCTATGTATCTCTTTTAAAAAAAATTCCTGATTAAAAACATGCTCCATCACCTGATTTGAAAAAATAATATCAAAAAAATTATTCTCAAAAGGCCACTGGTCATGAGAGGAGACAATCTTTAAATTATTCTGCCAAGCAACTTTCGTGTCCACGGATTGGAGAAGCAAAATCATTTTTTCAAAGTATCCGCTTTCCTGTATATGTGAATCATTTACATCAAGTCCATAAAATTCAAAACTGATTCCGGGATTTTTAAGTGGCAATTCCTTGATAAGTGTACTTAGCAAAACACCTGTGCCGCAGCCTACATCCAATATTCTGATCATTTTTATTTTCCCGGGAGTATATTTATATCTAATAATAGTGTTAACAATAGCATATACATGTAAATGCGTAATGCTTAAAAAACGTTTTGATGCCATTAAAATATTATTACTATTTTTAAGTGAATTAAAAGCGAATATATTGTAAAGTAATAAATAGAAGATACATTCAAATTTGATAGCTTTCGATATAGGTTTTTATTTAACTTGCCGGCAGTATTATAACTTTTTTTAAATCTGAAAGAATTTATGACAATAGAAAGTGAACAAGAGCTTCCAGTTTCACAGTCATTTCTTGTTTTTCTTAAGTCGTTACTCAAAAGGTGGCCTTTATTCTGTATTGTTGGTTTGGCGTTTGGAATAGCGGGTTTTATTTACGCATGGACACGGGTGCCAAAGTATGAGAGCAATCTTACATTTGTATTAAACCAGGGTAAAAACTCCGGAATTTCAGGCGCATTAAGCCTTGCAGCCCAGTTTGGATTAAATATAAATAACCAGGGTAATGATGTTTTTTCAGGCGACAATATCCTTGAAATAATAAGAAGTCGCCGCATAGTTGAGAATGTGTTTTTAACTGTTGATACATTCAATTCTACTCCTTACACTTTAATAGAATTTTATAGACAAAAGACGTTGAATCTGGACAAGAAAGAAATCGCATCGAGTCCTGTTCACTTTCCTGTTGGTGTTACGCGTGCTTCGCTCAATTATGCGCAGGATAGTGTTCTATATACCACCTTCGATGACTTTACAAAGTTTTCTCTGAAAGCTGATAGACCTGATAAGATGCTTAGCATTTTTTCTATCAGAGTTAAAACCACCAATGAAAAATTTACAAAAGTATTTACAGACAGACTAATACATGCTGCCGATAGCTTCTACACAGAAATATGCAGTAAAAAAGAAAGAGAAACACTCGACATATTGGAGCAGCGGGTTGCTTCAATGAGAGGAGGCCTTTCTTCAAGCCTTAGTAGCAAAGCGGCATCGCAGGACGCGAACTTGAATCCGGCATTTGCACAATCACAGGTACCTCTTCAAAAACAGCAGATAAATGCCCAGGTATATGGAAACGCATATAGTGAATTGTTTAAAAATCTTGAACTGGCGCGTTTCCAATATTTAAACAAAATTCCTTTGATACAAATAATTGACCAGGCAAATTATCCGATGAAAAAAATAAAAGCCAGTAAATTAAAAACCTCTTTTATGTTTGCATTCGCTGGTTTATTTATTACTTTTTTAATCTTTTGGCTAATCAGACTTTACAACGATATAAGGTAACAGGCTCAAATATTTTTTTTAATTGGAATTTTCCAAAACAATTTACCATACATGTATATTTATTGCTTAATATTTATTTTGTTAGCAATAATTGCTGTAGAATATGAATTTGAAAAAGTAAAAAATATTGATTTTACATTATCAGTTATTGGAATTTTCTTAATTTTATTTGTCGGCTTCAGAGGTATAGATGTTTCAAGAGATTATTTGCCTTATCTTAATTCGTTCAATTATATTCTGCATGACAATGGCGCTCAAAGAACTACTCTCTTGCCACTTTTTGAGCCTGGGTTTGTTTTTATAGTTAAATTATGCTACCAGTTTTTTACAGACAATGCCCCCCTTGCTATCATGCTTGTTTTTGCAATTTTAACCATTAGCCTCAAATTCTTTGTATTCCGTAAACTTGCTTTTAACCCGTTTATCGTACTGTTGCTGTATTATAGCCATTATTTTCTTATTCAGGAAATGACCCAAATTCGGAACGGACTGGCATGCTCATTTTTTTTTCTTGCTATTTATTACCATTTGAAAAATGAAAAAATTAAAGTCTTTGTCTCTATTGTATTGGCCTTTTTTTTCCATAATTCTGCCATATTTTATTTTCTATTGTTTTTT
>JBQCFO010000379.1:0-5017 GCA_051959055.1 Ginsengibacter sp.
AATAATATGCCGCCATCAACCACTGTACAGGCAAATGCATTTGAATCTGTAGGTAATCCTTATGCGTCTTCTATTGATTTAAGAAAGATTACTAAATCCAAAGAAGTTGACGAATTTGTTTTTGTGTGGGATCCGAAATTATCCGGTGCGTATGGCCTCGGAGCTTTCCAGACATTATCATACGATCCTGCTAACAATAATTATTATCCAACCCCTGGTGGAGGCAGCTATGGTAGTCCCTCATCGCCGGTTAATTATCTCCAAAGCGGCCAGGCGTTCTTTGTTCAGACTACGGGTCCGGCTGGTACAGTAAGCTTTACAGAAGCTGCCAAGGCGTCTATAAGTAATGCAGGTACAATGTATCTGAGAAATGGAGAACTTGCTACATCACCGGTCAATTCTGCTCAATTGCGTTCTACCCTCTACGGTGTAAACACAAACGGAAGCACATTCGTAACCGATGGCAATTTGATTCAATATAAAGCCGGTTACAGCAACAAAATAGACGGCATGGACGCAAGGAAGAATGTCAATTCTTCCGAAAATTTTGGAATCATTTCAGGAGGAAAAACACTGGCAATTGAAAGAAGACAGTCGATAAATAAGAATGACACTATCTTCTATAACCTGACTGGTGTAGTGGCGCAGCGCTACCGCATGGAATTACTTGCAACCGGATTGTCTGCCTATGCGGTCGAAGGTTATGTGGAAGATAATTATTTGAAAACCCGCAAGCCTTTAAATATGGAAGGAACCACCACTGTTGATTTTTCTGTAACAAATGACAAAGGTTCTTATGCGCCAGACCGCTTCAGAATAGTATTTAAACAGGCAGCGCCAAAAGTGGTTCCGGTAACTTTTGTTTCGGTAACCGGCGTTCAGAAAAATACCGATGTACAGTTAGATTGGAAAGTACAGAATGAAAAAGCAATACTACAATATGAAGTAGAAAAGTCAACTGACGGTGTTAAGTTTACCAAATCTGCTACTGTTGCAGCTGCCAACAAAGGAGTAGGAAATTATGAATGGATGGATAAAGGAGTAAATGCCGGACTTTATTATTATCGCATCAAAACGATCGGCAAAGATGGAGGAATCAATTATACTGCTATCGTAAAAGTGGTAGTGGTCTTCGCTCCACCATCTATCAGCATTTATCCAAATCCAATCACCGATGGCATCATTCATCTGCAATTGGTAAATCAGCCTGCAGGCAGATACGGCATCCGGTTGATGAATCCTTTGGGACAAACCATCGTTAAAAAACAGGTAGAACATGCCGGAGGAAATGGTACAGAAAATGTCAAGTGGGATTACAACCTGGCGCATGGAGTTTACCAATTAGAAGTATTAAAACCAAATGGTGGGGTAGAGGTGATAAAAGTGATGTATTGATCGCTGATTAAAGATGCAGAATCACAGATTAGGCAGATTAAAGGATTACGCTGATTTCTAATCACCGATTAAACTGATTGAAGGATTACGCTGATTTTTAATCACAGATTAAACTGATTGCAGGATTACGTTGATTTTTAGAAACGTTATTAATAAAAAACTACTACTATCGTGGAGAAAAAAGAAGAATACAAACACCAGGAATTAACTCATAAGATTATCGGATGCGCAATGGAAGTCCATAAGTTTCTTGGAAACGGTTTTCAGGAAGTGATTTATCAAAGGGCACTGGCTTACGAAATTTGGAAGGCAAACTTAAATTTTCAAAGAGAAATTGAGAAGCAGATTTACTATAAAGAAATGCAGAATCCCCTCGGAACAAGAAGAGCCGACTTTATTATCGAAGAAAAGGTATTGCTGGAAACAAAAGCACTTTCCAAACTTGATGAAGTGCATTGGGCCCAAACATTAAACTATTTAAAAGCATATAAATATGAAGTGGGCTTGCTCATAAACTTTGGAGCAAAAAGCTTAGAGTGGAAAAGATTTATTTTAACTCAGTAATCAGAATCACAGATTATGCAGATTAAAGGATTACCCTGGAAATGCAGAATCACAGATTAGGCAGATTGAACGATTACGCTGATTTTATGAATCTGTGCAATTTGAGTAATCAGTAAAATCTGTGTTCCCATCTGTGTAATTTGCGTAATCAGTAAAATCTGTGATTTCAGGTCGTAATCTGTGTAATTTGAGCAATCAGTTAAATCTGTGATCCCAAAGCAATAAAATAAAAAATCAGGCGTTTTATCCTGTGATTCCAAATCCGGATCTATAAACCGCCTGTATGAAAACCCTTTTTACATTAGTAATCGCCTTATTTGCCATTCAATTTTCAGCATCCGCATCAACGTCAAATGGTGATTATGCTCAATTACGATCAAATTTATATATTGTTTCGCCAAATGGAGCGACTACATTAATGGATGGAAATCTTACTCAATATAATGTTGACTATAGCAATGATTTGGACGGAATGGATGCACGCAAGATGACGAACCCATCCGAAAATTGGGGAATGCTGAGAAATAATACCGTTTATGTAATTGAAAGAAGGCATTCTATTATGGGAAGTGATTCCATTTTCTATAAAATGTGGAATATGCGAATCATTACTTACCGGCTTGAATTTATTACGTCAAATCTGAATTTTCCCGGCAGAAAGGGACGGCTCGAAGATAACTTTCTCAAAACGTCTACTCCGATTGATCTGAATGGAACCACTTACGTTGATTTTTCGGTCACTTCTGATCCGGCTTCAAAAGCCGCTGACCGGTTTCGCGTTATTTTTTCCAACAATGCAGAAGAAGGCCTTTTACCATTCAGTTTCACTTTTGCCAATGCGTTTCAAAAAAATAATTCCGTACTTATCAACTGGCAGGCAATAAATGCAGGTGAGGCAAAAGCATTTAATGTAGAAAAGTCATTAGACGGTATTCATTTTGTAAAAACAGCAACCATAAAATCACAATTGAATCATTATACAGATGATAATGTTGCTGCGGGAAGTAATTACTACCGCATTTCAATTACTACCACAGATGGAAAGACAGCATATAGCGAGACTGTTAAAGTATCGGTAACAGGCAATCCGGGTTTTACTATTTATCCAAACCCGGCAACGGCGGCTAATATGAATCTCCGCTTTATAAATCAGCCGGCAGGGCAATATAAGGTAAGGTTAATCAACTCCTTCGGTCAAACATTTTTCTCAAAAGACATTCAATATGGAGGAGGCAACAGTATTGAAAAAATTCAGCCTTTACAGTCAATACCAGGCGGCATATATCAATTAGAAATAAAATCGCCTGATGGAAGCAGGACGGTGATTTCAGTGGTATTTTAAAAGTATGATGATTGTCATCAAAAAAGTGCTGAAAAAAGCAAAATAAATTTGTGCAGAAAAATTTCTTCACCTAATTTTATATTTGAAAGAATTAGCGCTGCTGCCATTTAATATCCTTATAAAGATTCCGCGTTCCCGTTAAAATTCAATCCTTTGCTACCGGAAATTCTTGTTGTTTTCTTGTATTAGATATCTTTTTGTTAAAAAAAATGCATTCAAAATAAGAAAAAGGCAGGTCATTGCATTTTTTTTAAAAAAATAACCTGAGACATAATAAAAGAAGAAATAAGCGTTTATTATGAGACATCAAAAACTGAAATTCAAACACCCCCCGCTACCCATGTTTTCAAAATTATCCCTGTTGTTATTCATATTCTTCAGTGCATTTCATACGCACGCGCAATCTTCTTATTTTTATAATGGTGATTATTATGACAATACGGTAACTTTTGAAGCGGGCTTATCTATGGGAGCTATGAACAGCCTTACAGATATCGGGGGCAGGCCAGGATTAGGTAAAAGCGGCCCGAAAGACTTTAATCTCAAAAATACCACGACAAACGCAGGGCTTTATTTTGGCGGTATTTACAAACATTTTTTAGGATTCAGAATTGAAGGAACGGTGGGGAAAGTGCAGTCCGCAGACAGTATATTAAAAGGTGTGCAATCACCGAATAAGGCAATCGGCAGATATAACCGCAACCTCAGTTTCAGAAGCCCCATCAGGGAAGTATCTCTCTTATTGGAATTTCACCCGGTAGATTTTTTTAGAAATTTCGATCCTTATGGTTCTCCGCCCACTTTTTCACCTTATTTGATTGGCGGTGTAGGGTATTTTCATTTTAATCCCCAGGCGAAATATGGATCAAAATGGATTGACCTTCGGCCGTTACATACAGAAGGAGAAGGATTTGCAGAATATCCGGATAGTAAAGAATACAGCCTGAATCAGTTAAACTTTTCATTCGGAGTAGGTGTTGCTTATGAGCTTTCTCCAAGATTCAATTTGAAACTGGAATACGTAACCCGTAAATTAAATACCGATTATCTGGATGATGTGCATGGAAAATATATTGATCCCAAATATTTCGCTAAATATCTAACCGGAAATGATTTGACTTATGCTTTGCTGCTGTACAAAAGAATCAGGCCCGATGCCAAACCAGATGAAACGACACAAAGCATCGGTAGTATCCGCGGAAACCCTGCTAATAATGATTCTTATTTTACTTTAAATATTAAAATCGGGTATACAATAGGAAGGCAGCTTATTAACGGCGGAAACCGCGCTTATTTACGATCACAGAGAAGTCCAACACGTTTTTAAGATTTCAGTAAACAAACAAATAAACGCAATTCAACTTTAGATAAATTATAAAAATATGGGGAAATAAAATATGTTCTGATTTTTAGTTCTTTTCTTTTAATCAGCAGGATTTTAATTAATTTAGCAACCAGTAAATACCTTTTATGAAACGTTTGCCTACATACATATTTGCGCTTATTTTTTTAATCATACTTTTTATCGGGCTGCCACAATTATTACATGCGCAGCCAGGCGGAGGCTGCGATCCGCTCGATCCCAAGTGTCCTATAGATGGCGGCCTTACTGCTTTACTCGTTCTCGGTGCCGGTTACGGTATTAAAAAAGTAAGAGATGCAAGAAAGGTGGAAGAATAGGTCTTTAAATCACTTTGAATAACGCCTTGAAATTAT
>JBQCFO010000380.1:0-2397 GCA_051959055.1 Ginsengibacter sp.
TTATTTCTATTAATTTCCATGGTTAAATCACATTTTCGGGTTTCACTAAATAATTCTTTAATTGTATTCTTGCGCGATGTAAATACACTTTTACCTGGCTGATGCTCAATGAAGTAATGACTGCGATCTCATCATAACTGTATCCTTCATAATCTTTCAGCAGTACAAGGCTTCGTTGTGTTTCACTCAGCCTGTAAAGTGCTTCGTTTAAAATCTTTTTTATGTGATGCTGAGGTTCAGTGGTGGTCGCTTTTGAAAAAGTAAAATCTTCCTGGATGGTTTCTCTTTTATTTTTTCTAATCAGGTCAATCATCTGGTGGTAAGCTACTGTAAACAAATATGATTTGCTTCTTTCATTTTCCACTTTTTCACGGTTCATCCACATTTTTTCAAATGCTGCTTGCACCACATCCTTTGCATTGTCTTCATGCCGTAAATTTTTTAAAATAAACCTGTAAACATTGTCTGCGTAAAGGTCGACACACTCATTATATTCTTTCTCAGTCATACAATTAAAGTAAATTTTTAATCACTTTCAGTCTGTTTTTCATATAATACGAAGCAAGCGGATAAAAGTTACATTTTCTTTTAAAAGAATTTTTAAGAAAAATAATTTCTTCAAATCATTGTACGTTTGTGGGTCAAAAATAAACAAGTTATGAACGAAAATTTTTCAAATAGGATACGTCAGGAATTAGAAGATATAAAAACTGCAGGTCTTTATAAAATTGAAAGAATTATTACCAGCGATCAGGGTGCGGAAATACAGGTTGGCGGGAAAACGGTTTTGAATTTTTGTGCCAATAATTATCTTGGTTTGGCTTCTCATCCTAAAGTGGAAGAATCTGCAAAAAAAGCGATCGACACTCACGGATATGGTTTGAGCAGCGTTCGTTTTATTTGCGGAACGCAGGACATTCATAAAGAACTGGAGCAAAAGATTTCAGATTTTCTGGGAACAGAAGACACCATATTATATGCCGCTTGTTTTGACGCAAATGGTGGTGTTTTTGAACCCTTGTTTGGTGAAAATGATGCGATTATTTCTGATGCATTGAACCATGCCAGCATCATTGATGGCGTTCGTTTATGCAAAGCGCAGCGCTTTCGCTACGAGCATAATAATATGCAAGATTTGGAAAGCAAATTGAAAGAAGCAAAAGATTTGAGAAGCCGTATCATCGTTACGGACGGTTCATTCAGCATGGATGGCACCATTGCTCAGTTGGATAAAATCGTTGAACTCGCAGAAAAGTATGATGCAGCAGTTATGGTAGACGATTCACATTCCACCGGATTTATCGGGAAAACCGGAAGAGGCACACATGAATATTGCGGAGTAATGGGAAAGATTGACATCATCACCGGCACTCTGGGAAAAGCGCTTGGAGGCGCCAACGGCGGATTCACATCCGGCAAAAAAGAAGTTATAGAAATGCTGCGGCAGAGAAGCCGGCCTTATTTATTTAGCAATACAGTTGCTCCGGTGATTGTCGGCGCTTCCATTGCTGTGTTTGATATGCTCAGCGAAACGACAGATTTAAGAGATAAATTAGAAAGCAATACCAAATACTTCCGTGAAAAAATGACGGAAGCTGGTTTCGAAATAAAGCCTGGCCATCATCCTATTGTTCCCATCATGCTGTATGATGCTGTATTATCCCAAAAATTTGCTGCCAGATTGTTGGAAGAAGGAATTTACGTGAGTGGATTTTTCTTTCCGGTTGTAGCAAAAGGCCAGGCGAGAATTCGTGTACAATTGAGTGCTGCACACGAGCAAAAGCATTTGGATAAAGCAATTGAAGCATTTATAAAAGTGGGGAAGGAATTGCGAGTGTTGAAATGATTAAGATGCCATTCAATTTCTGATTAACTTTATCAAAAATAAAAAATGGAAACAACTTTATTAAATAGAATCACCAACAATCCCAACATATTAACAGGTAAGCCGGTCGTCAGAGGGATGCGTCTTTCTGTAGAACATGTTTTAAAAATGCTTGCAAGAGGTATTTCCCATAAAGATATAATGGAAGAGTACCCTTTTTTGGAAGAAGATGACATCAGAGCCTGCTTGCTTTATGCTGCCACAATCATTTCTCATGAAGAAGAGAAGATATGAATAAGGAGAAAATAGTTATTGATGTAGGAGTCGGAAGAATAATTGAAGAATGGCTGTCACTTCACTATGAAATAATATCAATTAGAAAATTAAACCATGAAATGCCCGACTTAGATATTTTGAAACTGGCAAATGAAAAAGGCGCCTTGATAATTACCATGGATAAAGATTTTGGTGAATTAATCTACAAACAATTTTCATTTCATTATGGAATTTTGTTGCTACGATTGGAAGATGCAGTAGCAGAAGAAAAACTATCCGTCATTCAAAACATTTTT
>JBQCFO010000381.1:0-21882 GCA_051959055.1 Ginsengibacter sp.
TTCTGCAGAGGCGTACCACTCATACAAATCCGGTTACGGACTTTTAAAAGTCCGGCCGCTTTTGTAACTTTTGAGGCAGGATTTTTTATGGCCTGCGATTCATCCAAAACCACATAATCAAAAGGAATCTTCATCAACATCTGAATATCACTTCTTAAAGTTCCATAGGTAGTAATAATGATATTTTCATCACTGAAATCTTCTTTACTTTTTGCCCGTGCATTTCCATGATGAATGCGCCATGTAAGCGATGGCGTGAATTTCCTGATTTCATTTTCCCAGTTATAGATTAAGGTTGTAGGACAAACGACCAGCGCTTTTAAACCTCCTTCTTCTTCGGCAAAATGCTGCAACATAGATAAGGCCTGAACGGTTTTTCCCAAACCCATATCATCAGCGAGAATACCGCCCCACCCAACCGTATTCAAATAATTTAACCAATGAAAACCTGAAAGCTGATAAGGCCTTAAACGGCTTTCCAGTTGTTCCGGAATCGGAACTTCAGGAATACTTTTATAATTACGAAGCCTTTCGTATTTCTCATCCAGTTCAAATGAAAGTTCCTGTTCATCGCGCTGATCATATAAATCATCAATCACACTTAAATGAAACCTGGATAGCCGTAGCCGGTTATTTTTTCCTTCACCTACTTTAAAAAGCAATGCATATTTTTTAATCCATTCATCTGGAAGAATGCCAAGTGTGCCATCATTCAGTTGCACAAAAGATTGTTTATTAGCCAGCGCTTTCTGAATTTCTGCAATGCCAATGTGTTGTTCACCGAAAGCCAGTTCCACTCTTGCATCAAACCAATCCATGCCACTGCTCAGATGAATATGCGTAGATGGCTTTGCAGTATTGAACCGGAAATTTTTCAATGCCTCAAAACCATAAACCGGCACTTTCATTTCCTTCATCGCATCCACAAATAAAAAGAACCAGTTATTTTTTAAAACGTCGGCTCCTTTCAAAACGAGGCTTTTATTTTGTGGCTGATTTATGAATTGTGAATGCAGGCTGCCAAGTTTTGAAATAAACTGCTGTTCTGCTTCCTTATTGCGTTTCACAATCAAAATCCTGTCATTATCCGGCACAATGATCGTGTCTTTATCACTTGCTTTTACACTAAATCCTTTGTAAGTAAATACGGGCTGAAACATTAAATAATCACCTTTTTCAATCAGCATGACACTAATATCCGGCTGCCCTTCTTTTGTTTCTTTTATTAATGAAGGTGCAAAGGAAACCGCATAATCATTTGAAAGAGGAATCGCAACTTCTTTTAAAAAAGAAGGCCATTCATTGTTAGGAATATGAAGTGTATTCTTGAATTTTTCGACCAGCAAAATGTGTTCTGATCTTTCCCATAAGTAAAACGTTTTATCATGCAGAAATAACAAATCACTGTTCCATTGATTGTCTGACAATTTTACTTTTTCCTGGTCGAGGTTTACCAGGGCCTCCATTAATTTTTCACCTCCGGAAGTGGAAATAGAAAATTCGATAAGGGGCTTTTCGGAAGAAAGATCAATGGATTGAAGATTTTGCGTGGTAAAATTTTTACCGGGTGGTAAATAAAAAACAGGCTTATTTTGATTTTCTTCAAAAATGCGTTTCAGTTTTGGATGTATAAATTCTGCCATCAGCATTTTTGTTTCCTGGGGCAATTCTTCGTTTTCATCATGAATAATATTTTCCCAGAAACCGCTAAAAGGTGAATTCCTGTTCAGGTATTTATTGATTTCTGATGGTTGCAGTTTTCTTGCCTGCTGAATCAGTTGTTTATCTTTATCATTAAAATCGTTTATATTAATAAATTTCGATAAATCCAGTTTTTCAATCCTGCCAATAAATTTATTTTCCTGTTCATCATAATCTCCCTGAACTACATCAATAGAAACAAAAGGAAAAGATTTTTCATTGCCATTAAAAACCAAGGTAATCTGCTTGTTTTTACCGGAAATAATTTTTACTTCTTCTTCCATAACAGCTGTTTCTACTGGAGTTCCTATGCGAACAGGAGTAGAAGGAGTTATTCTCCGGATAGAAGGATCAATCACTTTTAAAAATGGTTTTCCATCTTTATAAATAAATTCAAACTTTCCGGAAAGATCATCTTCAAGACTGTACCCGTAACCCTGCAGTAACTTATTTTGTTCTTTATCCCACTTGCGGATGCTGTCAAAATAATACGGCCCCCAATTGTTCAGTAACTGAAGAAATAAGGCTGTTTTGTGTTTGCATAATTGGTGATCTCCTTCATCACAGGTGCATGAAGTATCAAAATTTCTTTCTTCATTTTTTTGCAGAATAATGTGAAAAGTTTGATCGTCATTTTCAAGTACCGCTTCCACTTTTTCATTTGCTGCCTCAATAATATTACATTTATTTTTTCTTAAAATTTCTTCTGCAGCGGTATAATTTTCCATACCGGTAAGCATCCGTATCATTTTAAGATCGATATACTTTATTTTAACGACGGTATGCTTTTGATTATAAACCGGCGCTCCTTTACTGGAATCCAATAAATTTTTATCTATCAGATCTTGTAATTGCATCAAAGCGGCGGCTTCGTGACGGCAAATGTCGCTGATATTGTAAGGGCAGGTACAACGAACCGAAAAAGTTTTCGGATCGTCATATTTTTCGATTTGTACTTTATAAAAAGTATTATAACTATCATCACGCACCCTGAAAACTACTGAATGCATCAGCTCATCATGGGCAGCAAGTTCCACAAAATGCTGAGAATATATTTTCTTTCCACGCCGGATTACTTCATCCGTTCCGGAATTATAGATGTATTTGATAAAATAGGGTAGTGCCAAAAAAGTAAGGTTTTTAATTAAAAACGCTCTTTTTACAAGGATAAATTGCGAAAAAAGCAATTTGCAAAAATAAGAAATTTTTAAAAGAGCAGGCGGGCAATTCTTTCCGAATTGGGATGATTAAAAAAAATATGATAATTTTTGTAACGTAACGGATTCAAATCATTCTAAGTAATGATAACGATCATATCGCCAAAATGAAGAGTTCTTTTTTTAGGAATTATCTTTGCTTTCAAATAAGAAAAAAACGCAGGGCAACTTGAAGATTTTTGCGACCATATTTTTAACATTCAGTATTTTTATTCAAACCTTTAGTACGTTTATTATTCAGGCCGATTTTTTTATCAACCGGTCATACATTGCAAAAAATCTGTGCGTAAACCGCGATAAACCGAAGATGCATTGCGAGGGTAAGTGTTATCTTACCAAAAAATTAAACGAGCAGCAAAATCAGGATCAATCGCCGCTTTCTAAAATAGAACGTTTTGATGCGCAACCGTTCTTTATCCCACAACTTTTTACATTCAAAAATGCTGCTGTACATTTCAAACCAGCATATTTTATTAAGAATGAAAATACGGTTTCCTCTTTTCCCCGTTTTATATTTCATCCACCTTCCGCATAATTATTACGTTATAGTTATTGCATGATTTTATCCCCGAAAAGGGATGGAGTATTATCTCAATTTAAATTAATAAGTGATGATTAAGCATTTATGCTTTACTGCTTTGCTATTGATGGCAATCAACACGGCATCTGCCCAGAATAAAATAATGGGAAAAGTGGTGGATGCCACTACCAACCAGCCTTTGCAAGGTGCAACAGTTACAGATTTAAAAAATAATTCAAACACAGTTTGTGACAGAAATGGAAATTTTTCCATTCCTGAAAATGGCGACAGTATCAGCGTATCTTCAGTCGGATATTACAGTTTACGCACCACAGTAAACAAAGAAATAATGGTAATTCCTCTTTCTCCAACTTTTACCAATCTGAATGAAGTGGTGGTTTCAGGAAGCAGGGAAGTTCAAAAAAGGACAGAAGTTCCGGTCGCAATTGATGTGATTTCCAAAACGCAGATAAATGACACAAAAGCAACACGACTCGACATGCTGGTGAATAAAGTTCCTGGTGTATTTATGGTTGACCTCGGAAATGAACAACACAGCATGAGTGTGAGGCAACCATTGGGTTACAACAATTTATTTCTTTACCTTGAAGATGGAATTCCGATAAGAACTGTCGGCGATTTTAATCACAATGCATTGATTGAAATAAACCAGGCATCTCTGCAAAGAATTGAGGTGATTAAAGGCCCTGCTTCTTCTTTATATGGAAGTGAGGCAGTTGGTGGAGCACTTAATTTTATTACCCAATCTCCTTCTCCTTTTCTTTCCAGTAAAGTGCAGGCAGAAGCGGGAACAAGGGGTTATAAACGCACCGATTTTAATATCAGCAATACTTATAAAAAACTTGGAATTTATTTTGGCGGATATGTCGCAGACCAAAATCAGCCCGAAAGTGAGCATAATAATTTTAATAAGACCGCACTCACATTCAGAGCGGATTATGCCTTCAATGATAAAATAAAACTGGTAACCGTTGCAGATTATATTCATTACAAAACCGATCAGAAAGGCGGCTTGGACAGCGCTCATTTTTATAATGAAGATTATAATAGTTTTTACCGGTTTACCTATCGAAAAGCCGATGCATTCAGAATGAGAAGCACTCTTTCAAAAAAATGGAATGAAAATAATAATACCAATTTTACTGTTTTTTATCGAAATACTTCGATTGGCCAAAATCCATTTTATTACATTGCAGATGTTTCAGGAAATCCATCAAGAGCAACCGGACAGATAAATGATGATGCTTTTACAAGTTATGGTGCAATCATCCAGCATTCAAAGAAAATAAATGCGCTTCATGCAAAATGGACAACAGGAATCAGTGCAGATTACAGTCCGGCAACTTACGTGGCGCAATTTATAAATATTCATAAAGATGCAAATGGTGTTTATGATCAATATCAAACAACAGATAGTGTACTTACCAATTATCGGGCTGGCTTGCTTAACAGTGCGGCATACACGCAAATTGAATATAATCCATTTACGAAATTGAGAATTGTATTAGCAGCGCGTTACGATCGCCTTGATTATAATTTTGACAATTATTTGCAACCGGGAGCATATAGCGGTGCTCCGGATGCCATCAATCATTTTGATCACTTCACACCAAAGCTTGGATTTACTTATGATTTTGGAAATAACAAGGGAATTTATTTGAATTACAGTGTTGGTTTTGCGCCACCAAATATTACCGATTTGTATTCGGGAGTACAGGTGCCTTCCTTAAAGCCTGCCTCTTATAATAATTATGAAATCGGCGGCTGGTTTGCATTTGCTGAGAATAAAGTTTCTGTAGAAACTTCCATCTATCAATTGGATGGCAAAAATGAAATTGTAAGTACAAGGCTTGAAGATGGAAGTTATGTGAATCAAAATGCGGGTATAACCAGTCACAGAGGAATTGAGTTGAATCTGAAGTATGCTCCGGTAAAAGAAATTAATTTTCGTGTAGGCGGTACTGTTGCAAAACACCGTTATGTAACTTATATTCAGCAGGGAAAAACGTTTTCAGGAAATGAAATGCCGCAATCGCCTGCATACATTATGAATGCCGAAATCAGTTATAAGTCACAATGTTTAAAAGGTTTTAGAATCAGTCTGGAAAGTGAAAGCCTTGGTTCTTACTTTACTGATCCTCAAAACACTTCAAAGTATAAGGGGTTTACGGTTTTTAATGCCAGAACCGGTTATCAATTTAAAGGTTTTGAAACGTGGGTTAACTGGATAAATGTGACCAATAAAAATTATGCGGTAACGGTAGAGAAAAGTGCTTATGGTACTTCATATCGTCCTGGGCAATTATCAACGATTACGGTAGGAATTGGTTATCATTTTTAAGTCTATTGGTGATGATACCAACCACGGCGCGCTCCGTGGCCGGTGTCATCACCAGCCACATATAAAGCGAGATTTTTTTTTAAAATTATTATCATGAAAAATATCATTTTTTTATTACTCATAAACTCAGTATTTATTTTGTCATCCTGCTTCAACAGTGAAAAGAAAATCAATTTCATCGCTTCAAATGCAGTACAAATAGATAGTTCAGAAGGTTCATGCCCTTTTCTTACAAAAGACAACAAGGGAAATCTGGTCTTAAGCTGGATCAGGAAAATTGATTCTTCAACATCGGTTTATTGTTATGCAATTTCAAAAGATGACGGAAAAACGTTTGGCAAAAGCATGGTGATTCCCGGAAGTGAAAACATCCATCCACATGGAGAAAATATGCCAAAAATTATTTTTAAATCATCAGGAGAAATTATAGCAGCGTGGGCATCCGGAAATCCAAATCCTAAAAATTCTTATTCTGATCTTGTCTATTATTCCCAATCTTTTGATAATGGTAACACCTGGACTAAAGCAAAGAAATTAGTAACGGATAATGCGGGTTATGATCAGCGTTATTTTGATTTGGCATTGCTGTCAAATGGTGAAGCAGCTATCACCTGGCTGGATAACAGAAAGAATACTACAGAGGAAGGTTCTGCCTTATACATGGCTGAAACAAGCGGTGATAAAGGTTTTCAGAATGAAAAACTGGTTGCCGAACCTTGTTGCCCTTGTTGCAGAACGGATCTTTATGTTGACAGCAAAAAAAATATTCACATTCTTTATCGTGCGATCATCAATGACAGCATTCGCGATATGGTTCATACTGTTTCAACAGATAATGGAAAAACTTTCTCTAAGCCACAACGCATAAGTGATGATAACTGGGTGATAAATGGTTGTCCGCATACGGGTCCTGCGATGACAGAAAATAAAAGTGGAATTCAGTTTACCTGGTTTACTGGTGGTGCAAATGGTGGCATATATTATTGTAATTCCCAGGATGATGGAAAAACGTTTTCTCCCCGCGAAATGGTTAGTGGCATTGCCTCACGCCATTGCCAGATATCTTCAATTGATCATAATAATCTGGCAATAGTATGGAATGAAAATTTTGCAAAAGGCGACATTTCTTCATCGAGGATTGGAATAGAACTAAGAGACGCGAACGGCGCCGATCCGGTTAAAGAGTATATCACATCAGATAAAGGAAATGCGACGTTTCCTGTTATAAAAAGTATTGATAAAAATTCAGCATTAATTGCTTATACGGATACTCAAAATGATAAAGACTATGTGAAATATAAGGTGGTGAGATTTTGAAAATATGAATCGACCTGTTTTTGAAAATGAATGAATAAGGCCAGCAATACCTGCTGGCCTTGTTTTTAATAATTTTTAAGTCACCATTATATCTTTATAACCTTTCCGCTTCCTACAGTTTTACGACTAATATTTGTAGCGGTGCCTTTGTAAAATACATTTCCGCTGCCGCTGATACTTGCATCAATGCTTTTATTTGCATTCACTCTTGCATTGCCGCTGCCACTGATTTTCGCATCTACGTTATTAGAGGTAATCCCACTGCAATCTATATTTCCACTGCCGCTTATGGCAACGGAAATATTGTCGGCTGTTCCATCTTTCAAATCAATATTGCCACTTCCGGAAACTGATAAACCAAGATCTTTAAAAGAACCTGAATTTAATTTGATATTTCCCGAACCTGATACCATTACATTAGTATTGCCATCAGAAGTAAAATTTCCGTCTCCATTAATATTGCCGCTGCCACTGAGTTGCAGGCCATTTATCTTTATCATTGACACAGATACAATTATTTTGGATCTGGATTTCAGATTCACATTTTTCGCTGACTTTATGGTGAGTTTACCATTTTCTACAGTTGTTTCAATATAAGGAAGCAAATTTTCATCAGCCTGTACTTCAATCTTGTTTGAGTTTCCGTAAGAAATCTGTACATCCATTGCACCGTGAGAAGATAAGGATGTAAAGTTGCTCACCTGGCGCGTTTCTTTTTTTACATTTCCATCGCCGTTAATATTTTTCCAGGGTTGTGCAAATGCGCTGATGCTTACCAGCATAAAAAGCGAAGTCATTAATTTTTTCATGATCGTTTGTTTTAAATTTTTGGAAGGATAGTTGTGCAACGAAATAAAAAGATAAAAAGTTACAGGAACGAAAATAATTTTTTAAATAAATTATCATGAAAACAGAAAATACTAAAAATGAAGTGCTCATCTGGAACCTGACCGATCTGTTGAATAAGGGAAATGCCCACATATCTTTAGCTGATGCCTTGAAAAATATTCCTTTTGAATTATTGTCAAAAACTCCTCCAAGCTTGCCATATAATATCTGGCAACTTGCTGAACATATCCGTATTTCACAATGGGATATTTTAGAATTCTCAAGAAATCCGGATTATAAATCTCCGGAATGGCCGAAGGGATATTGGCCTTCGGAAAAAACACCTTCGTCAGAAGATGCATGGAAAAAATGTGTGCAGCAGATAAAAGAAGACCGGCACAGTTTTATTGAATTGATAAAAAATGCCGGTGAAAATTTATATACCCGAATTCCTGGCGGTGATGGACAAACACTTTTACGCGAAGCACTCGTTTTAGCTGATCACAACAGCTATCATACAGCAGAAATCGTTGTTTTGAGAAGGCTTCTCAATGATTGGAAGAAATAGAAAATTATCTGATAAAATACAAATCTGAACTATTTATTGGTTTACTGTAAATAGTTCAGCTTATTGGTTTACTGTAAATAGTTCAGCATTTTCGGGGTTTTATTAAGAAAAACGATTTGAAAGTACTTCGTTGGAAGAAATGATAAAGTTTTGGTTTTTGGTTTAATGAGCCAGGGCGGGCTTTTCAAAAAATTGGAAATACAAATTCCCACTATTTCTTCCTTTACTGTAAATTGTGCCCCAATTCTATGGCATATAATATTCCTGAAATCAGAACGGTAAATGTGATTAGATATGTAACGCCTTTGCGTGAAGGTGGTTCACTGCCTGCTATTGCTGAAGCGGATGACAGCTTTTTTTATGTACTCAAATTCCGTGGGGCAGGGCAGGGAAAAAAGGCGCTGATCGCTGAATTGATCGGTGCAGAAATGGCACGCGCGATTGGATTAAAAGTTCCTGAAATTGTATTTGCAAATCTGGATGAAGCTTTTGGCCGCACTGAGCCTGATGAAGAAATCCAGGACTTGCTTCGTGCCAGTGTTGGATTAAATCTTGGTTTACATTATCTATCAGGTTCTATCACTTTTGATCCGGCTGTCACAAATATCGATCCTGGTCTTGCTTCAAAAATAGTTTGGCTTGATTGCCTTCTTACCAATGTTGACCGTACTTCACGAAATACCAATATGCTCATTTGGTACAAAGAGTTGTGGCTGATAGATTTCGGCGCATCGCTTTATTTTCACCATTCATGGCACAACTGGAAAGAGCAGGCAATAAAACCCTTTTCATTGGTAAAAGATCATGTCTTGTTGCCACAGGCTTCTGAATTGGATCAGGTAAATGATGCATTGAAAAAAATTTTCTCCAAAGAATTGATTACTGATATTGTGAATTTAATTCCTCTTGATTGGCTGGAAGGAGAGCAGGAATTTACATCTGTGCAGGAACATCGGGAGGCATATATTGAATTTTTAGAAACAAGAATCGCAAATTCAGAAATTTTTGTAAAAGAAGCGAAGCATGCAAGAGAATCAATTATTTGAATATGCCGTTATCAGGATTGTGCCTCGTGTAGAACGTGAGGAATTCCTGAATGTCGGGGTTATCTTATATTGCCGGGACCAGAAATTTTTGCAATCTGTTTATCATTTGAATGAAAAAAGAATCCATCTTTTTTGTGATCAGCTGGATATAGAAGAAGTAGAAGAATATCTGAAAACATTTGAACGTATTTGCGCCGGCGAGAAAAATGCAGGGCCAATTGCCAAACTATCAATAGCAGAGCGTTTTCGCTGGCTTACAGCAAGGAGAAGTACCATAATTCAAACGTCAAAAGTTCATCCGGGATTTACTAAAAATGCAAAGGAGACTTTGGATAAACTTTTCAATCAATTGGTTTTATAAAAAATTGAACTGGATAATCTTATCCTCCCATTCTAATACTTTAATCTAACAGAATTGCCTTTAAACTTAAAATGGTCATTCCAGTAAAAGAACAAATAACCCTGCTTTTCTGTTTTATAAATATCTTACTCCTCCTTTGCCAATTCATTTATCAAACACGCTACCAATGATGTCCATCCTGTCTGGTGACTGGCACCAAGGCCATTGCCATCATCTCCATGAAAATATTCGTAAAACAAAACAAGATCCTGATTTTCAGGCCGTTGATAAAACCAATTGTATTTTCCGTTGAGTCTTCGCTTCCCTTCTGCATCTTTTTCGAATAAACTGATTACTCTTCGAGACAATTCATCAGCCACCTGTTTCAGATTCATTTGATTTCCTGAGCCGGTAGCGCATTCCACTAATAATTCATCACCATAAAATTCTCCGTATTTTCTAATAGATTGAATGATCAGGTAATTGATTGGAATCCACACGGGCCCCCGCCAGTTGGAATTTCCACCAAAAAGATCAGAAGTAGAATCACCCGGATCATATTGAATCGAATATGCCACATTTTCCAGCGTAATCGTATAATGATTCTTTTCATGAAATTTGGATAATGCGCGAATGCCTCCCGTCGAAAGAAACTCTTCTTCATTCAGCAAATGTTGCAATATATCTTTCAATCTATCCTGTTGTACCAGCGAAAGGAGAATGGTGTTGCCATCGGCACGCTCTTCATTTGGCCAGAAGCGTTTGTTTTTGCGGCGATAATTTTCTATCCAATTGCTTCTTTTTTTAAAATCAGGCAACAGGTCGCGCACTTTTTTTTGGATAGTGGAAACGGCAAATAAAGTAGTAAGGCCTACAATGGATTGAATGCGCAAATGAATAGGACTTGCATCCGTGAGTCCAAAAACATCATAAAAAAATTTGTCTTCGTCATTCCACAATCCATATTGATTCAATGCTTCTGCAATTAATATAAAATGTTCATAAAATTTTGTAGCGGTATCTTCAAAAGCATCGTCAACGACCGCAATTTCGAGTGCAATGTCCATCATGTTTAATGCATACATTCCCATCCAGCTTGTGCCATCTGCCTGCTCCAGCCGCTGGTTTCCAGGTAGTTCAATACTCCGGTTAAAAAGTCCGATATTATCCAATCCAAGGAATCCTCCATGAAAAATATTATTTCCTTTTGCATCTTTTCGATTGATCCACCAGGTAAAATTGATAATGAGTTTTTGAAAGATTTTTTTCAAAAAAGAAATATCTCCTTTGCCTTTTTGTAATTTTTCGATTCGATAAACCTGCAATGCTGCCCACGCCTGCACCGGAGGATTTACATCACTGAAATGCCATTCATACGCAGGCAATTGTCCATCAGGTTTCATATACCATTCGCGCATGATCAACAGCAACTGATGTTTGGCAAAACATGGATCCATTACTGCCATGGGAATACAATGGAAAGCCAAATCCCATGCAGCATACCACGGAAACTCCCATTTGTCCGGCATGGAAATAACGTTTTGATTTTTCAGATGTTTCCAGTCGTGATTGCGGCCAAAAAGTTTACCGTCATTTACAGGAGTAATTCCATCACTTGTTGTAAGCCATTTTTCCACATCGTAATGATAATACTGCTTGTTCCATAACAATCCCGCTAATGCCTGCCTTGCAATTTTTCTTCGGTCATCAGAAACATTCGAAGGAATAAGCGAATTGTATAAATCATCCGCTTCTGACTTCCTGAATGAAAAAATATTTTCAAATCCGGGCTCAAAAGCGTTATCGGTTTCTTTGTCTGACAAACGCAAGTATATTGTTTTTGATTCCCCCGGTGGAATTTCGTAATCATAAACAGGAGCAAATTTTGTCCCGTAATTTCTTTTGCGAAGCGCCCCGATATTTTTTTTGCTGATGATTGCGCTGTGAAAAGCATCCTTAACAAAAGGAGTTGGATTTGTTTTACTAAAAACTTTTTTTGCGTTCGTTACATTATCTGTAAACAAACTAATTCTTGGCGGCTGAAAATATAAAAAATACGTTCCTAATCTTTGGTGCGTCGCCTTTACAGTAGTTTTATTAATAGCGCTGATTACTGGTTTTTCTGATAGCTTTTCATTGCTCGAACGATTGTAAAACCACAGGGTTGGCAGCAGGGTAATTCCGGCACTTTCAGAATACCGGTTGTGAATATTTATTTTAATAAAGATATCACGGGAGTCTTGTTTGGCGTAGGTGATACGAACATCAAAGTATTCATTATTATCAAATATTCCGGTGTCAAGAATTTCATACTCCGGTTCTCTTTTTGACCGTAATTTATTTTCAGTTCTAAGCTTTTCATAAGGAAATTCCTGTTGCGGATATTTATATAAATATTCCATGTAGTAATGCGTTGGGAGATTGTCCAAATAATAATACAATTCCTTCACGTCTTCACCATGGTTTCCCTGTTTATTTGCCAGGCCAAAAAGGCGTTCTTTTAAAATATGGTCTTTGCGATTCCATAAAGCGATGGCGAAACATAGATTTTGAAAATAATCAGAGATTCCGGCGATACCATCTTCGCCCCATAGATAAGACCGGTAATGGGATTGATCAAAAGGGAAATAATTCCATGGCTCACCATTATAACTATAATCTTCACGAACTGTTCCCCATTGCCTTTCACTTACATAAGGGCCCCATTGCTCAAGTGGTATTTTTTTGTGCAAATTTTGGTGAAGCCTTTGTTGTTCGGATGTCATTCTTATTTTTTATTGTTTATTTACTTTGCATTTTTATACATATTTCATTCCATTCTTTAATAAAGGAATCAGGTTCTCAATAATTCACTTTATTTTTTCCTCTTAACTGATTTTTTTTTAGAATTCCTTTTTTCAAAAACTCATTTTCCACACTTGAAACAAACGCATTAAAGCGCAAAAAAATACTACTTTTTTCACATTTCATTAAAAGGGGAGAATAGATATTTTCACAAAAAAATTAAATAATGAAAAAAACATTCTTAAATCTAATTGCGTTATTTGCTGCTGGTATCATCTTTAATTCGTGTGGCACAATTATGGGCAAAATGAGTAAAGTAAATCTGGTGGGTGCTCCATCAAATCTTCATGCAAAAGCCGACGGTGAAGATCTGAAAATCCAAAATGACCTTGCTCTTTCCAGGTTAAAAGAAGGCATGAATAGTAGTACTTATATAGACTACTATACGCCAACGGTAAAACTGAATAAACATAAACCGGTTATGCTGGAATTAAGTTCAGGAAATAGTGAAGGTTCTGTGGAACTGAAGCCAAAATTCAGCGGAACTTATTTGTTAGGTAATATATTTGTTACAGGTGTAGTGCTGGGAACCGCTGTAGATGTGGCTACTGGCAATCATAAAAAGCACGTTCGCTTTGTAGATGTACCGGCAGTGCTTGCAGGCAAGCCTCAGAGCGAATGGAGAAGCAAGCATCAATTGAAAAGAGCTATTAAGAAAGGCGCAAAAGCGTAATATTTTCTTCAATCCAAAAAGCACAGGTCCCTACCAGGAACCTGTGCTTTTTATTTTCCATAGCGCCATTCTATTTTCCAAATTTCTTTCTCAACAAATTCAGCGCATCATCCATATTTGCACTTTCTTTTTCTCTTTTATCAGAATGATTCTGTGGAAAATTGTTTTGATGATTTCTTGTCGCCAGGCGCTGATTTTTTACCGGCGAGTCCTGTGTTTGTTTGATAGATAATGCAATTCGTTTTCTGTTCGTATCTACTTCCAGCACTTTCACCATTACTTTATCATTCAGCTTTAACACTTCTCCAGGATCACTGATGTATTTATGTGCAATTTCAGAAACGTGAACCAATCCATCCTGCTTCACGCCAATGTCTATAAAAGCTCCAAACCGTGTAAGATTGGTTACCTGCCCGGGAACGATCATTCCAACTTTTACGTCTTCGATAGCATAAATATTGGCAAACTCAAATGCCTGGGCCAGGTTGCGTGGATCAAGCCCCGGTTTCTTTAATTCTTTTAAAATATCCTGCAAGGTATGAAGGCCGGTATTTTCGGTAACATAAGAATGCAAGGGTATTTTATTAACAATGTTTTCATTGCCAACTATTTCTTTTAAAGTAATGGCTGCATCCTGTGCCATTTGTTCCACAAGCTTGTAAGATTCGGGATGAACGCCGCTTTCATCCAAAGGATTGTCACCGTTTTTTATTCTTAAAAAACCTGCGCATTGTTCAAATGCTTTTTCGCCCAGGCGCGGCACTTCTCTTAATTGTTTGCGATTAGTAAACCGCCCTTTTTCTTTTCTGTAATTCACAATATTTTCAGCGATAGAAGGGCCGATACCGCTTACATAACTCAGTAAATATTTTCCGGCAGTATTCAGATTTACACCAACAGTATTTACACAACTTACTACAGTCTGATCCAGTTTTTCTTTCAGCCTTACCTGGTTTACATCATGCTGATATTGCCCTACGCCAATACTTTTCGGATCAATTTTTACCAACTCGGCCAAAGGATCCATCAGCCTGCGGCCAATACTTACAGCGCCGCGAACGGTAATGTCCTGATCCGGAAATTCTTCCCTTGCAATTTCCGAAGCTGAATAAATAGAAGCGCCATCTTCATTCACCAGAAAAACAGATAAACCTGTATTTAATCCTTTGATAAATTGCTCTGTTTCTCTGCCGGCTGTGCCATCGCCGATTGCAAAAGCTTCAATATGATATTTGGAAATCAGTTCTCTTATTTTACGCTCTGCTTCATTTATTTTATAGTTCTTTTCATGAACAAAAATCAAATCCGTTTTTTGCAATTCACCTTTTTCATCCAACACTACTACTTTACAACCTGTGCGATATCCGGGGTCGATTGCCAGGATTCTTTTGCTGCCCAATGGAGATGAAAGCAGCAACTGGCGCAGGTTTTCGGCAAATACATTAATCGCTTCTTCATCCCCTTTTGTTTTTAAAGCCATTCTGAATTCACTTTCAAGGCTTGGTTGCAATAATCGCCGGTACCCATCTTTGATTGCTTTCCTCACCTGTTCTGCCGCTTCATTAGTAGCCTTTATAAATTGCTCTTCTATTTTTAATAAAGCCGTTTCTTCATCCGGAGAAATAGTCATTTTCAAAAAACCTTCCATAAAGCCACGCATAATTGCTAAAATCCGGTGTGAAGGAATTTTAGAAACTGGTTCAGAAAAATCAAAATAATCTTTGTATTTAATTCCGGCCTCTTCTTTATCACTGAGAATTTTACTTTGAATGGTAGCTGAATGCTCAAATAGTTTTCTCATTTTAGCACGCACTTCTGCATCTTCATTTACCATCTCTGCAATGACATCTCTTGCACCTTGCAAAGCCATATCTGCATCTGTTATTTTTTCATTGATAAATGCTTCCGCTTCATTTAATGGAGCAATATTTTCCTGTTTTAATAATAACAATGCCAGTGGTTCCAAACCATTATCACGTGCAGTTTGTGCTTTAGTTTTTCGTTTTGGTTTATATGGCAGATAAATATCTTCTAACTCATTTAAAGTTGCTGCTGCATTTATTTTTTCCTGCAGAAAATCAGTCATTTTTCCCTGCTCGGTAATCGTCTTTTCTATGAATGTTTTCCGTTCAGAAAATTCATGCTGAAACTTTGCCTCTTCCTGGATTTTTTGGATCTGCACTTCGTCCAACGCTCCGGTTTTGTCTTTACGATAACGGGCAATAAAAGGTATAGTAGCGCCTTCGTTTAATAATTCTAAAACTGCCAGGACTTGTTTTTCGGCAATAGATAATTTTTCCGAAACGGAGGAAGAGTAGGTGAGCATATAAAATAAAATTCAGTGTTTTTTTTGAGGCGGCGAAGGTAAAAAAATATTGCTTTGTAGACTATTTGTTTCGGGATAAAAATTTTCAGGAGAATATTAAAATATAGATGCAGATTGAAGATGAACCGGATCCATTTCTTCCAGCCTTTTATAAATCTTATTTTTTAATGTGGTATCCGACATGATTTTATTTCTTTAAAAATACATTTTATTTATCAAAATGAAAATCAGGCAGCAAACCAGGAAATAAAGCAAATTCTTATTTTCCTTTTTATTTTGTTTGATAAATCATTCTTCAGGCTTTCCATTCGAAAGATTCAATATCTTCCCTTTTTTCCACGCTTTTAATTCACGCTTATAATTTTTCTTATTTTGTTTGGTAAGATGTGGATCATCAAGAGATAATAGATCCGGCTTCCCTGCATTTACCCATGCCGTGTACCAAAAACAGGCCACATCATAAATGGACAAACGCAATTGTTTTTCGATCATTCCATTCAATGCGGCATTGAACTGTGAAGCATATTCATCAGAATAAACCGGAGAATTATAAAACATAACAGTTTTGCCGGTGCTGTCTTTTTTATAAATATTATCGGCTGTAAAATGGCTTCTTACCTCTTTATCGGCAGCAAGAACGGTATCTACTAATGAATAGGAACGTGCAACAATCTTCCATGTTTCTGCAGGAATGTCATCAATGTATTTTGCGGGTTCGGTTTTAAAATTATAAGAACTACCAAACCTTTGTGGCAACATTGATTCCCACAAGGAATGAATGCCTTTTTGGCCGGTCAACTGGCCATCATAATTTGAAGTGGTATGTAATGGCTGGTTTGCATCGGCGATATAGTGTGAAAGATCCGCAGCAATGAAAAGTATTTCTGATTTGTTTCTTTTTTTAAAAGCGTTTGTAAGTTTTGCAGTCAGAGTTTCTATATACCACGGAAGGATTCCTGATTTATCTAAAAAAGCTTTATCGTATTTTTTTTCTGCTTCTTCCATACTTTTTGGAAAATCGCTGACAGGTAATTTGAAATCCTCAATGTCAATAAAATGCCGGTTACTTTCATTTTTATCATTTATGATTGCACGCCTGAGATCGGGAACCACAGCGCCTTCTGTTATATAATCAATATGATTGTAAAAAAAATTTTGCATTTGAGGAGGTAAGGCAAAAACCGCTGCACGGCTGATATGTTTATGGCCCCACTGGCCCCACGCAAAAGCTAAAGTAATGCTTCCGGTAATAAATAGAAATAGAAAGGAGAACTTCAAAAACTTTGATTTCATCTGCTTGTGTTTATGCTGTTGGGTAAAGTTTAAAAAATGAAATTTATTTAAAAGTGCGCAATATAAGAATGATTGGAATAATGTAAATTAAATTATACGGCCGGTATTAATGCTGTATTTCATGTGTAGTAAAAAAGAGTGTTACCACGTTTTCTGATTTCATTTTTCTGGCATAGTTATTTATTAGAAAATTAAAAAGAAAAGTAATGGAACCTGATGATGAAAAATTTCCGGAACCACCCGAACTTAGAAAGCAGGGCATTCCTCCATTAAAGAAACAGATAAGGCTGGTAGTCATTCTGATTGCTATTGCATTTGTAATAGTTTTAATTTGCGCACTTGCATTTTATTTTCATGATAAGCGGTAAAAGGTGAGCAAGCCACTTTTACAGATACTCTGAATTTTATTAAAAATTTTTTTATCCGCTAAGCGGCTTGGATCTCAGCAAATAAATAAATAAGTGGATTTTTTGTTTAGACGAATCTTTAAAACAAACTTGTTTTTTCTTGTTTTTTTCAGATTTGTCTATTTCTTTTCACAATTTTAATACCCTTTTCTGACCGTGTTTTTTCAGATAGTAGATTGAACGCTGCATATCTTTTTCTGTTGCACATTTTAAATTTTTGCATTTTCAAATTTTTTGCTTTTTTACATCAGCAGATTAGCACATTAGCAGATCATCACATTATCTTACTTTTGCAACACACAAAAACGATTTATGGATTTTACATTATCAGAAGAGCAATTGATGATTAGGCAGGCAGCACGGGACTTTGCCAATACTGAATGCCTTCCCGGTGTTATCGAACGCGATGAGCACCAAAAATTTCCATATGAACAAGTGATGAAGCTTGCTGATTTGGGTTTTATGGGAATGATGATACCGATAGAATATGGAGGAGCCGGTTTGGATACCATCAGCTATGTTTTAGCCATGGAAGAGATCAGTAAAGTGGATGCGAGTACCAGTGTTTGTATGAGTGTGAATAACAGTTTGGTTTGTTATGGCCTGGAAGCTTTTGGCACCGAAGAGCAAAAGAAAAAATATTTAACTCCGCTTGCACAGGGGAAAAAAAATGGCGAATTATATATTGGCGCATTTTTATTAAGCGAGCCGGAAGCCGGAAGCGACGCCACTTCACAACGAACTACAGCAATAGAACAAGCGGATCATTATGTAATTAATGGCGTCAAAAACTGGATTACCAATGGAAATACTGCATCGGTATATTTGGTCATTGCACAAACTCATCCCGAAAAAGGAAGCCGTGGAATTAATGTTTTTATTGTTGAGAAAAACTGGCCTGGAGTAAAAGTGGGAGCCAAAGAAAATAAGCTGGGAATTCGCGGAAGCGATACCCACAGCATTTCATTTACGGATGTAAAGGTGCCGAAAGAAAACAGGATTGGTGAAGATGGTTTTGGTTTCAAATTCGCAATGAAGACCTTATCGGGAGGCCGCATAGGCATTGCCTCACAGGCACTCGGACTTGCTTCCGGAGCGATGGAAAAAGCGATTGCTTATTCAAAAGAACGAAAGGCATTCGGCACAGAAATAAAAAATCACCAGATTATTCAATTCAAAATTGCGGATATGGCAACCAGAATTGATGCCGCAAGGTTACTTTGTTTTCGGGCAGCATGGCAAAAAGATACCGGGGCAGACTATACTGAAAGCGCCGCGATGGCAAAAGTATTTGCAAGCGAAACAGCCATGTGGGTTACAACAGAAGCTGTTCAGATACATGGCGGCTATGGTTATGTAAAAGAATATCATGTGGAAAGGATGATGCGCGATGCTAAGATCACTCAGATATATGAAGGAACGAGTGAAGTGCAACGGATTGTGATCAGCAGGGGAATTTTGAAATAAGGTTTTAATTAGCTGATTTGCTAATGTGCTGATGTGCTAATGAGAGAAATATTTATAATGAAAAAGATGAATGTTGAATATTTGTTTTTTTAACGTGAGTTCAATATAAGAAAACATGTCACTCCTTCGGAGTTTTCATGCTATAATAATCTCATCCCTTCAGGATTAAAGGGATTGTGTTTTCAAGGATGAACGGCTGTAATTATTGTAGAAAACGGTTGATTATTAAATAAATCCCGAAGGGATGACATAAAATAAAATGAGAATATTGTTAAGTCGAACTCACGTTTTTTTACTGTAAAAGGTATAAGTTTTACAGAAACGATTAAATGTTGTAGCAATGGTTTTTAAGCGTTGAAAAAATTAAAAAAAATGTCTGTAGACTCTCATTTATATAAAAAGATAACTGCTGAATTAAAATCAAAAAATGTTACGCTTGTGGCGGTTTCCAAAACCAAGCCTGTTGAAGATATTTTGGAATTATACGATCTTGGACAAAGAGATTTCGGAGAAAATTATGTTCAGGAATTGGTAGAGAAATACAAGCATCTTCCTAAAGATATTCGCTGGCATTTTATCGGGCATCTTCAATCAAATAAGGTAAAACAAATTGCGCCTTTTGTTTCATTAATTCATGGTGTGGACAGCGAAAAATTATTAAAGGAAATTAATAAAGAAGCGAAGAAAAATAACCGCATCATTGATTGTCTTTTACAGGTTTATATAGCCAAAGAAGAAACAAAATTTGGATTGAATGAGGAAGAATTGAAGGAGTTGATAACACGAATTTCTGACACGAATCCCACTAATTCCTTTAATAATATTTCTATTAAAGGTTTAATGGGAATGGCTTCATTCAGCGATGATAAAAAAGTTGTTAGAAAAGAATTTCATTATTTGAAATCTCTTTTTGATACATATGCAAGCTTCAGCCTTCAGCCTTCAGCCTTCAGCATTCTTTCCATGGGCATGAGCGCTGATTATGAAATAGCCATTGAAGAAGGGAGCAACATGGTGAGGATAGGAAGTTTGTTGTTTGGAAAACGTGATTACAAGACTAAATAGAACCTTTTTTCTTTTAACATTTATAAACGCAAATGTTTTTATCTATTAATTAAATTTGAACCTAAATAAACAGTCTCTTTTGGAAGCACGTGCAATAAATCATGAGTTCGAAGCTGAAAAAAACAGGAAAGCTTTGCTGTACACAGCCATTGTTATTGGTTTCTTTTTAATGATTGCCATTTTTTATACCTGGCCAATGCAGATTCCACCCACTCCGACCGTGCTGGATTTGATTGATGTAAACCTGGGCAACGAACAGGAAGGCATGGGCGATGTGCAACCTCTTGTAAAAGGCGAACGTGCTCCCGATAATCAAAGTGCGGCATCGCATCATACGGCAGCACATAAAGTAGCCGATGAGCCTTCTCAGAATATAAAAGCAGATGAAGATGATAAAAATACCGAAGCTGCACCGGTTGTAAAATCTGAAAAGAAGAATGAACATGCGAAAATTGAGAATAAAGAAGTAGCTGTAAAACCTTCTAAAAATATCAATCCTTCACCAATCGTAAATCCGAATCCTGCTCCGCCAAAACCAAAAATCCCTTTGTATAAAGGCGGTACGGGAAATGGAGGCAACGGCGCTACAGAAGATAATGGTTACAGAAACCAGGGGTATAAACCAGGTAATGGCGATGCCGGAAGCCCGGATGGTAAACCGGATGCGTACGGCAATTCACCCGGTGGTGGAAGCGGCATGAGTGTGGTACGTGGCCTTTCCGGAAGAAGGCCGATTCATTTTCCCAACATGCAGGGCGATTTTAATGAAAATGCAAAAGTGTATGTAGATATTAATGTGAATGCTGCCGGAACCGTTACCAGCGCTACCATTGCAAAAGGTACCACCACATCCAATTCATCTCTCAGGAATATCGCGTTGGAAAAAGCAAAACAATTAAAATTTCCTCCAGGGCAAAACGATATTGAAAACGGAACGATACTTTTTAATTTTGTGTTGAAGAGTTAGAGGAAAATTAAAAATACAAATCCCTCTTTTTTTTTGTTTTGCCGGAGCACAAAAACTTCTTATCGCGCGACAGGCAATATATTTGCATGAATGATAACCGACAGCCAAAATCAATCTTTATTTAATGAAATTGAAACGCCAGTAACTAGCTGGGTGGAAGTGATTTTGCCGCTTGCTCTTCCAAAAACATATACTTATTCTGTTCCGGAAAAATTAATAAAAAAAATACACATTGGCAGCCGTGCAGAAGTTGTTTTTGGAAAAAATAAGAAGTACGCAGGAATTATAAAATCTGTAAGCAAAGAGAAGCCTCCTTATGAAACAAAAGAGATTCTCAATGTGATAGATGATGAACCGGTGATTTATCCAAAGCAATTGCAATTATGGAAATGGATGAGTGAATACTATATGTGTAGTGAGGGAGAAGTAATGGCAGCAGCACTTCCAACCCATTTAAAACTGAGCAGTGAAGCGATTTTAATTTATAATGAAGAATATGGTGAAGATTTTTCTTCATTGGATGATGAAGAATATTTGCTGGCAGAAGCGTTGCTCATAAAAAAGGAATTGAAGATTACCGAGGTGCAGCAGGTGGCCAATATCATTCATGTTTATCCTTTGATTAAAAGATTGATCGAAAAAAAAGTTTGTTTTGTCTGGGAATCTTTGACGGAAAAATACAAAGAGAAAAAAGAAAATTTTGTATCACTCAATCCTGAATTTTCCTCAGATGAAATGCTGGGCAAATTGATGGATGATCCGGCTTTCGGATTGGGAAAAGCACCAAAACAACTTGAATTATTATTAAGCTTTTTGCATCTGTCGAAAACAGAAGGAGAAGTTTCTCAAACAAATCTTTTAAAGAAATCCGGCGCTAGTGCGGCACAGTTGAAGGGTTTGACCGATAAAAATATTTTGTTTGTTGAAAAAAGAAATACCGA
>JBQCFO010000382.1:0-2866 GCA_051959055.1 Ginsengibacter sp.
TGATTTTCCAGTTTCCGGCATTCGTTTTTTTCAATGTTTCCTCTATTGCCGTTATCCGGTAAATATCGTTTTCAATATTTTCAACAGTGAGGCAAATTCCATTATGGCTTACGCTTTCATCAACTTTTAATTGTGAAGCCAATTCGCTTTTCACATAAAAAACCCGGTTTGATTTGTCGATTAAAACCTCTTTTATTTCTGCAAATGCTTCTATTATTCCTGTAAACACAGCCTTTATTATTTATTTTTTAAGAAATTTACTTGTTTTTAAGTTTTTGAATTTAAAAAATTGCTTTATCTTCGCCGTCCTTAAAAAAAAGACAAAAATTTATGCTCATTATTGATTCAAAAGATTGCGAAAATATTGATAAAGCGCTTAAAAAGTACAAGAAAAAATTTGAAAAGAGCCGCACTTTATTAGAGCTTCGCGACCGCCAGGCGTTTACCAAGCCATCTGTAAGAAGGCGTGGTGAAGTATTGAAAGCGGTTTACAAACAACAGATTGCCAGCGGCAAAGTTGAAATTTAATTAAACAACTTCCATATTATATTATTTCCGGTGAGGTTTAGTTAGTAGCTTTACACTTACCGGATTTTTTTATGCCCTCAACTGAACCATATTCGATAAGAGATTTTTTAGATTATCTTACTTTTCAAAAAAGGTATTCTGCAAATACGGTTATCTCGTATGAAAATGATTTGCACGCTTTCTTCCAATTTCTATTTTCAAAATATAAAATAACCGATTTAAAAGAGATTACGGCTTCCATTGTTCGCACATGGCTGGCTTCATTGAAAGAAAATAAATGTTCCTCAAAAACGGTAAACAGGAAAATATCTGCACTGAAATCTTTTTTTAAGTATCAGCTTAAAATGAACCATATTTCTATAAGTCCGGTTGCCGCTATCGCTTCTTTAAAAGTCAGTAGAAAACTTCCATCCTTTATCCAGGAAAAAGAGATAGACACTTTATTGAAAAATGACTTTTTCCCTGACACATTTGCCGGCAAAACGGATTTTTTAATCTTTGAAATTCTATATCAGACCGGCATCCGGCGCAATGAATTAATTCATTTAAAAGAAAGCGATGTAGATAAATCTTCAGGGATGATTAAAGTTTTGGGAAAAGGAAATAAAGAAAGATTTATTCCTGTGAGCAATGAATTGCTAAAAATAATTGACGAATATATTGTGGAAAAAAGAAAAGAAATTTCTGAAGAACCTGAAAACTTTCTTTTGCTTAATAAAAGAGGGAAAAGACTTGATCCGAAATATATTTATAATACAGTAAAAGAAAATCTCTCAAAAGTTTCTACAAACGAAAGAAAAAGCCCTCATATATTGCGGCATAGTTTTGCTACCCATCTTACCAATAATGGCGCCGAGATAAATGCAATAAAAGAACTGCTCGGCCACAGCAGCCTTGCATCCACACAGGTTTATACTCATAATTCTATCGAAAAGCTGAAAGAAGTATATAAGCAGGCCCATCCTAAATCCTGAGCAATATTTTTTTATTTTCATTTTGATAAATGAGTTCTAAACCGTAACTTCATTCTGTCAAAATTTTGCTAACATCTTTAAATTTTGCGCGCATTGAAACCTCTGAATTTAATTCCTCAATTTAATTTCTCACTTAAAAATTGGATTACTATGAACGTAAACATTCAAACGCTGCATTTTGCTGCAGATTCAAAGTTGATCGCTTTAATTCAAAAAAAAGTTCAAAAGCTGAATCAATTTCATGAACGAATAACGAAAGTGGATATATTTTTAAAGCTGGATAATGTAGCTCATACCATCAAAGATAAAATTGCCGAAATCCAGGTGCATGTTCCCAAACATGATTTTTTTGTAAAACATTCTTCTAAATCTTTTGAAGAGAGTTTTGATACCGCATTGGATTCGGTAATTACTCAGATAAAGAGAAAAAAACAAAAAATGGCCGCATAAATCTTTAATATAATAATTTTTAAAAATAGCCTTCGGAAAATCGAAGGCTATTTAATTTTACAGCTCTTTTGATATCAGAAATCCCGTTGAAAATATTATGCTTTTATTGGCAATAAAATTTTCTTTTCAAAATTTTTCCATTAAACATTTTCCATTACCTTTGCCTTCCCAAAAAATAACCCTCCAAGGGAAGTTTTGTGGAAAGTTCATTAGAAGACTGTATTTGAGCCAATGCCAGTGTAGCTCAGTTGGCCAGAGCAGCTGATTTGTAATCAGCTGGTCGGGGGTTCGAATCCCTCCACTGGCTCTCAAAAATGGAGAAATTTAGGAATAAATCTGGGCAGATGGCCGAGTGGTTAAAGGCGACAGACTGTAAATCTGTTCTCTCACGAGTACGTAGGTTCGAACCCTACTCTGCCCACTTTAAGATAGTTATTTGAAATAGTTTTGTTGGCTTTTAACAAAAGAGATTTTTGAAGTTGAACTTTTAGTTTCTTACTTCTTTCAGACTTCTTTCAAGCTGTTGTAGCTCAGGGGTAGAGCACTTCCTTGGTAAGGAAGAGGTCGTGAGTTCAATTCTCATCAACAGCTCTTTTACGATTCAAAGTTGAAAGTTGAAGGTTGAACAAAAAAAGTATTTAAGCGGAAGTAGCTCATTTGGTAGAGCGATAGCCTTCCAAGCTATAGGTGGCGAGTTCGAGCCTCGTCTCCCGCTCCAGAATAGATGACAGATGAGAAGATGACGGTTGACAGCATGTTTACTGTCAACAAACAACGGTCCACTGTCACTGACAAAAGCCGTTGTAGCTCAGTGGTAGAGCACTTCCTTGGTAAGGAAGAGGTCTGGGGTTCAATTCCCCATAACGGCTCAACCAGTAGCGTAGGGATAGTGCGAATGAAGAAAAATGAAAGGA
>JBQCFO010000383.1:0-4543 GCA_051959055.1 Ginsengibacter sp.
AGATTATTATAACGCCATGGTGGATGAAAGGAAAGGATTGCCTGAGAAATATTCCAAAGATGGCGTTCATCCAAATGCGGCCGGGTATCAAATAATGGAGCCGCTGGCAGAGAAAGGAATTGCGAAAGCTCTCTCAAAAAAATAAAGAAGAGATTCGGCTTTTATGTATGCAATTATCAAATTTGTCAACTTAAAAACTTACAGTAAATAAACAAATAGCATTGATTCTTGTTTTGCAGGAAGCCACTGATTGAAACTTTTGATATCTTATAATTGAAAGTGGATTGGCTGTATCTTTCCTCTTTGTGCTTTAAGGTTAATTAAAGCGTTGCCAAAAGAAAGCCTGAACTGCAAGCTGATCATTTCCTAAAAAAAATAAAAAAGCACTAAGTGGCAGTACTGCTCAGGTAAAATGAAAGCTTTTGAATATTTTTCAAAGTCAATGCAGTAAACCAATAAATAAGGCTGTTTGATAACTTCTAAAAAAAAACTTTTTTCTCATGCAACAAAAATTATCTTTGACTTGTCCTAACTGCGGCTGTTTTATTTTATCACATTTATAAGTTAAAAAGCATTAGGTTTAAATTTCAACTCCTTGATGAAGAATTTATTGATTATTTTATTAGCACTTTTTGGATCTGTTACTGCTTATTCGCAAAGCTCACAAAACGATTCGCTGACAAACGTACAACTGAAGAAGGCAATTGAACTCTATGACCAGTTCAGCGCCGATAATGCGCCGGTATATAATGGGCGGCACTACATTTATTTTACTTATAAAATGGAAGGCGATCCTTATTTTATAACCGGAAATTATACAAAAGGCCGGGTGAGTTATTCGGGGCGCAAATATGATTCGGTTCCTTTGATGTATGATGTTGCCCGAAACCAATTGGTTATTTTATCGCCTGATAAAATATCCGCGATCATTCTGGAAAATGATTTTATTGATAGTTTTAGTTTACATGGGCATCATTTTATAAAGCTTCTTCAGGATTACAAGCAAAATCTGAACAATTCAGGTTTTTATGATTTGTTGTACAACGGCCACATCCAGCTACTCGCTAAAAGGGCAAAAAATATAGATGAGCAGATAAAAGGCGATGTGCTAATGAGAATATTTTATACAAAAGACCGGTATTATGTGCGCAAAGACAGTCTTTATTACCTGGTAAGCAATAAAAAAGATGTATTCAGTTTATTTAAAGACAAGGCACATGATATAAAGAAATATATGCGGAAGCATCACCTTAAATTCAGGCGAAAAAACTTTGAAGAGCCGATGGTAGAAGTTGTCGGCTTTTATGACCAACTAACTCATTAATATGAAACATTTATACTCTTTTATTCTTTTTACCGGCCTGTTGTTTTTTTGTCAGAATATTTTTGCGCAGGAGCGGGAAAATCTTGTTACAGGCAATTTTCATGAAGTAACTTTTCATGAATTTGTACAAAAAGTAGAAGCACAAACTGATTATCATTTTTTTTATGATGCTTCGCAATTTGACAGCATCATCATTTCTATTTCTATAAGTAATGCACACCTTCAGTCAGTTTTAGATAAAATATTCAGCAATACCAACTGGCATTATTTTATAGATAAAGAAAATCATGTTTTTGTTACCAAAGGGTTTACTCTTTCCGCTAATCTTCCTTATGGTTTTTTTACCGGCGAAAAAGATACCGCTGCTTTGATTGCAAATAATAATTCTGGAAATCCCGGATATATGAGCCATGCAAAAAAAGCGATACAGGAAATATCTATTGAAAATAAATTATTTGATATCGGAATAAAAAGAAATGAGCTGCCTAAAGGAAAAGTGAATATGGCAGGATACATAAGGGATGCACAAACAGGAGAATCGATTTCGGGAGCTTTCATTTATCTTGATCAGCCGCGCATACAGGTAAACAGTGATCAGTTTGGATATTACTCACTTATTCTTCCTGCCGGCCGACATACTTTAAATGTAATCGCTCCGGGAATGTTTGATACCAAGCGCCAGATAATGCTTTATTCTGAAGGAAAATTCGATATCGAAATGAATGAAAAAGTGGTGAAGTTGAAAGAGGTTTTAGTAGAAGCGGGTAAAGAAAAAAATGTACGAAGCACTACGATGGGCATGGACAAACTAAACATGTCGGCTATTAAGAATATTCCTGCGGTAATGGGAGAAGTTGATGTATTGCGGGCTGTACTTACTTTGCCTGGTGTAAAATCTGTAGGTGAAGCAAGCACCGGGTTAAATGTAAGAGGAGGCGCTACAGATCAAAATCTGATTTTATTTAACGGGCTCAATATTTACAATTCTTCGCATCTTTTTGGTTTCTTCTCAGCCTTTGATCCGGATGTGATAAAAGATGTAACACTTTATAAAAGCAGTGTTCCTGCAAAATATGGTGGAAGAATTTCTTCTGTTCTGGATATTACCTCTCTCGATGGAAATGATAAAAAAATATCCGGTTCTGCAGGACTTGGGCCGCTTACCAGCAAACTGACAATAGAAGGGCCGATCGTAAATAGTAAAACCACTTTTGTTGCCGGTGTACGCACTACTTATTCCAATTGGTTATTTAAAGTATTACCAAAGGATTATGAAAAAAGCCGTGCCTCATTTCAGGATGGAACCATACACATCAATCACAAAATAAACAGCAAAAATAATGTGTATGTTAACGGATATATGAGTGGTGATAAGTTTAACCTGAACAGCGATACCACATACCAGTACCATAATAAAAATGCCAACATTAACTGGAAGCATATTTTTAATAACCGTTTTTATGGGGTGCTTTCAGCCGGGATCGATCATTATGATTACCAGGTCGCTTTTAATGCAGATTCTGTAAGTGCTTACAAACTTAATTTTGCTATCAACCAATATAAAGCGAATCTTGATTTCAGTTATTTTTTGAATAATAAACACACGATCACATTTGGTCTTAGCACCGTGAAATATGAGGTTCATTCCGGTTCATTTACACCGGTTAACAAATTTTCTCTGATCATCCCCGATACGCTGGAAGCAGAGCATGCATTGGAAAGTGCGGCATATTTATCAGATCGTTACAATATTTCTACCAACTTATCGATTGATGCCGGCATAAGATATTCCATGTTCAATTACATGGGAGCGAAAACTGTAAATACGTATGCACCCGGGCTTCCCAAAGATTTGAATAATGTTTTAAGCATGAATTATTATCCGGCAGGAAAGATTATTAAAACGTATATGGGACCTGAGTTCCGCGTTTCTGCCCGCTATTCACTTTCTGCAAATACTTCTATAAAAGCATCTGCAAACAGCTTGCGACAGTATATACACATGCTTACGAATACACCTACGATTTCTCCCACGGATGTATGGAAACTACGCGACCCGAATCTGGAGCCGCAACAGGGAACCCAGGTCGCCTTGGGATTGTATAAAAACTTTAAAAACAATACCATCGAAACTTCAGCAGAAGTGTATTATAAATGGTTTTCACATTATCTTGATTATAGAAGCGGCGCGGTTCTCGTGATGAATCATCACATTGAAACAGATGTAATCAATACAAAAGGAAGAGCTTACGGAATAGAGCTTCTGCTGAAAAAAGCCACAGGTAAAATTAATGGCTGGGTAAGTTATAATTATTCCCGTTCGCTTTTGCAACAGGATGATCCTTTCGCAGCGGAGAAAATAAATGATGGTGCGGAATATCCAAGCAATTTCGATCAGCCTCACAATTTTACATTTATTGGAAATTATAAATTCACCCATCGCTTTAGTGTATCTTTCAATGCCACTTACAGCACCGGCAGGCCAATTACTTTACCGATTGCAGAATATAATTATGCAGGTTCTGTAAGGGTGTTATATTCTGAAAGAAATGCTTACCGCATACCTGATTATTTCCGTACTGATATTTCCATGAACCTCGAAGGCAATCATAAAATTCATCAAAAAACACATAATTCGTGGACATTGGGAATTTATAATGTTACAGGAAGAAAAAATGCGTATTCGGTTTATTATATTTCTCAGAATGGCAACATACGCGGCTACAAATTGTCCATTTTCGGCAGTGCGATTCCATTTTTAACTTATAATATTCGTTTTTAAATGAACAAAAAATATATCCTCAGCAAGGGCATCATTAGCGCCTTTTGCATTTTATTTCTTGCAAATTGTAAGACACCCTACGATCCGCCAATAAAATCTTCAAAGACACACTTTCTTGTGGTAGAGGGATATCTCAATGGTAATGGGCCAACCAGTATAAAACTCAGCCGCACGAGGAACATCACATGGGGAGATACAGCAACGTACATTAATGAATCAGGCGCTCATGTTGAATTACAGGATTCATTCAACAATTCATTTCCTTTGTATGAAGCCGGAAATGGAAATTACACCGGCTATTTTTCTTTGTACTCCGGAAATTCGTATCGTTTACATATAACAACAGTTGATAAGAAAGAATACGTTTCTGATTTTGTTCCTTTTAAGCAGTCGCCTTCGATTGATCAATTGGGTTGGAAGATAAAAGATGGTGGTGT
>JBQCFO010000384.1:0-7414 GCA_051959055.1 Ginsengibacter sp.
TGGAGTAGTTTGTGCCAGCGCACGAAAACATGCACAGGGCATTGCATATTCCTTTAAAAAATTGGGATGCCATGGTGTTGTTTTTATGCCGGTTATCACTCCAAAGCAAAAAGTGAAACAAACAAAGATGTTTGGAGAAAATTTTGTTGAAGTACAGTTGGTTGGTGATTCTTTTGACGATTGTCTTGAAGCTGCTTTGAAATACACAAAGGAAAACAAAATGACCTTTATTCCACCTTACGACAATTATAAAATCATTGAAGGTCAGGCAACAGTTGGGTTAGAAATTCTGGAAGATCTTACACACGTAGATTATTTATTTGTTCCTGTTGGCGGCGGAGGATTAGCTTCAGGTGTTGGCTCTTATTTTAAAACATTTTCTCCTGGCACCAAAATAATAGGTGTAGAGCCTGAAGGCGCTCCTTCTATGTCGCAGGCATTCAAAGAAGGTCATCCTGTAACATTGCATAACATTGATCACTTCGTTGATGGAGCTTCTGTAAGTCGCGCCGGCGATATTACTTACTCAGTGTGCAAAGATGTTTTGAATGAAATGCATTTGGTTTCTGAAGGGAAAGTTTGTTCTACGATTTTGCAGTTATACAATGAAGATGCCATTGTTGTAGAACCTGCAGGAGCTTTGTCCATAGCGGCATTGGACGATTTTAAAAAAGAAATCAAAGGAAAAAACGTTGTGTGTGTAATTAGCGGCGGCAACAATGATATAGACAGAATGCAGGAGATCAAAGAAAGATCATTACTGTATGAAGGATTAAAACATTATTTTCTCATCAGCTTTGCTCAACGGCCTGGCGCATTAAAAGAATTCGTAAATGAAGTATTGGGTCCCAATGATGATATAACACGATTTGAATACATCAAAAAAAATAATAAAGAAGCTGGCCCTGCATTAGTTGGAATTGAGCTTGGAGATAAGAAGGATTATAAGGAGCTGAAAAAGAATCTTGATTATTATAAAATAAATTATACAGAATTAAAAAAAGGGGACAATGCTTTTGGGTATTTGGTGTAAAACAGAAATTGTTCTTATTTGTTCTTTTACTGAAACATGATTCTTATTTTCTTTTATACCTCGTCGTTACAAAAGAAAATAAGAATCTTATCTATTTCTTTGTTTATTGTAAATCTTTTTTAATAAATCACTTTTTGCCGTTGTTTTTCTCCATTGGGCTTTTTTATTTCAACATAATAAATCCCATGAGTCATATTCTTTTTCAAAGGAAGTGTTTGTAAATCGTTCCCTCCCGAAAATTTTATTTCTTTTGAAACTATTACCTGTCCTGATGAATTAAGTAAGCGCAATTGATAATTTCCGCCAGTCTGTTTTAAGAATAGTAGATTAATATTTTCTCCATGAATTGGATTTGGATAAATATTTATCCCGCTGCAAATCTCCGGGATTAAAACTTTTACAGTCCCACTGTATTCAATCTTTCCAGCTATTTTTTCTATTCTGATGCGATAATAATTGGCACCAGTTACCGGCTGCCGGTGAACCTGATTGTAATTACCTGTATAATTATTTGAAGCAGAAATTATTTCCAACAAGGAAAAATTAATTCCGTCTGTGGAGTATTCTATTTGATACTCCTTAATTTCTTTTTCATTTTTAATGTTCCATTCCAAAAATACATTTGCATTTTTTTCAGATGCATTTAATGAAATTTCAATCGGAAGGGGAACAGGCTTTATTATAAGCAAAAAACGATTGGCCATTGCAGATGAGACATCAGATGTTATTGAAAAATCAATGGAAGAAGTATCTTTTAGATTAATTGAGCTTTCTGTTTTTAAATATTCATCTACTAAAATAGCTTGTAGTGGTTGCTGAAATTTTTCCGGGAGAAAAAATAATTTATATCCCTTTTTAGATAAATTCTCAAGGTTATAAAAAATGGTATCCGCTGTTTTTATTTCTTCACGGGCTTCTACGATCAAAATTTTTCCATTTCTTTTTATTCCAAAATTTTCATTGCTGTTGCTTATTTTCAGGGCATCATCCCGATCTATTTTATTCGAAAATATTTTGTCATAAACAACTGCATTTCCATCCACAACATTGCTTTCTGAAATTAGTTTTGCAAATAAAATGGGTCTTTCTGAGATTTCAGGCGAAGAAACTCTGTTTACAAGATGATGTGCATCTTCCATTTTGCATTCTTCTGAAAAGCTGACAGAGCCTTCAGTTGCAGCGAAATTATAAACAAAAAAAGCCTGTCCCGATTGAATATTTCTATAATCAGAAGTGGTGTTGTAAATTGAAGTACCACCGGGAACTGCTTTATACCCAGTGGCGGCGGGAATGGTTTGATAGCCACCTAAGCCGTAAATTCCATAAAATTCCGGATCCCAGACTCTGAAAGAGTTTTCAATTTCAGGCGAACGAATGATCTTTGAAAAATCAATTGCAGAAGCATAAGGATTTCCTACACACTGAAATTTCTGAGCAGGCACAATGCTTTGTGGAGGCAAAAATTGATTAGTATATATTTTCCCTCTTGTGCGCAAAATAGTAGGAGTCGCAGGAGAATTTAAAGTGTTTGATTTTCTGTCACCGCGCACAAAAATCATGTAACCTTTTTCATTTTCAAGATTTGAATTTGTCGTAGGGATACCAATCCATTGATAACTTGCTGCATCAAAATATTTCATGGACGGAGTAAAAGAAACCGCGTCAAATCCTTTGTCAGCACCGGAAATATCGGTTATCCATGTACCATATCCAACGATATTTTTGCTTCCTTTTTCCTGCCAGGTATCGAAAATCGTTTCACCAAACGCCGGAGTAGAAATCAGTTGCCATGATTTGCCATGACCGCCGTTTGTATTTGTATTGATAAATCTTTCTACAATAAAACGCCCCACTCCATAGTGGATATTTACGTTTATAGATAACCGTGATACAGATGCCGTTTGATATTTATTACTCAATAACGTGATATCTGCATTTAGATTTATTTTTGAATTATCACCAAAAAAAAGTTCTTTATAAACTGACAAACTATCATTGACATTTAACCCTTTGGTATTTTCATTTTTGAGAACATTAAAGACCATCTGAGGAGAGGTGCTTTTGTAAATTTGCTCAATGCTTCCATTGAAAATAACTGAGCCACTGTTGTGTACGAAAATTGCCGATCCTGTTTTAGAAAAATTGCCTTGGATCACTAAATTATCTGAAGGAGCAATTTTATTTCCTGTACCCGAAAGAACCAGGTTTTGATAAATAAGGTTATTTGCATTGGTGATTGGCTGATCGCCGCTTGATAACGGTGGACTTGCTCTTGAATATTCAACAGTGCTGTTTGGTTGCAAAATGATGTTTTCGATATCTGCATTTATTGATGAATTGAATTTTGGAGCAGTAGTAAATGCAAACCCGTGAAACCCTTTTGTATTACCGGATTTAAAAGTTCCGCCGCTTTCGACAATTACAGTTTGCACTCCAACAGGGCCGGTAATTGTATTATCGTTGATGGTAAATACGCCACCGCTTTTTACAGTGAAAGTTCCTCCATTTCTTAAAATAATATTACCATCAGAATTATTTACTTTGGTTCCTGTAACTTCTATGTGTTGGTACGTTTGATTCCGGATTGTCTGAGCAGTGCCACCAGATCCTTTGAATTCAATTACACCTCCGGTTAAATTATAAATTCCATTCATTTGTGGATTGGTGTTGACAGTATAAACAATTAATCTACTGTTATCAGTCATGGTAAGATTGGTGTTATCGTCGCCAACATTATTTCCGTTACAATCAAAAATAGCATCGTCTTTGATTGTGATAGTTCCATTTGCATTAAATGCTGCTTTTGCAATCTTTAGCCCACTTCCTGAAAAAGTAATATTTTTAAAATCAGGTCTTGAAGTTAATGATTGGGTACCATTTGCATATAATTCAATAGTTGAACCGAAGTTTAAAGTAATATTAGCTGCCGTCGGAGTAATAGAAGAACTTATACCTGAAAACCCTCCAGGATTCGCTGTTCTATAAACACCATTAATAAATATCGAACCAGGGTTTGATATACTAATTGTGGTAACATCCAGGGTCCCATTTATAACTAAATTTCCAGGATTAGCAATATTCTTACCTCCCACTATCACTGTTGCTCCTGCGGGAATATTGGTCATTTGTTGTGAAAAATCTATCACTGCGCCTAGAACCATTTTTAAAGGAGCCCCTGTTAAAATTGCATTTGAACCAGTTAACTTGATTTTACCGGCATTCAACTGTGTAAGCGTAACTGAACCTCTAATTCCATCTCTGAAGGTTTTATGTCCTCCTCCTGTAAAAGTTATATCTGTATTTAATTCTAACAAACCATTTAATAAAAAATCATTACCCGCTCCTGCAGCAATTGTTCCATTCACTTTTGAAACTCTAAAAATCGGAACCTCATCCTCTGAAGTATTTGGAAAATAAATAAGTCCTGCAATCGGAAATACATTCACATCATTAAATTCAAATACAGCACCGTCATTCCATTTATTTACCAAAGAAGTGGCAAACACTTCATACCCTTTTCCCATAGAAGAAATTCCATTACCAATCATAATCTTTCCGCCCTTTGCAATATTGATATTTGTATTGGCAATTTGATTTACTGAGGTTGCGTAATTGTCGGTTGTGAGTATTTTTAAACTACCATTTGATAAAATGGAAAGATCATCTCCTACTCCATCGTTGATGTTTAAAATGCCGCCATTTTGCAACTCTAAAATTCCTGCAATTGTTGTTTGATCAAAAGAAACAGGGCTTGTTACTTTTACAGTATGTCCCGGTTTAATTAAAATATTTTCAGCATCTTTTGTGGGCGTCTTCGTGGCTTGATACCAGGAGATATTATCAGGAGAAGATTGCCACGTTGAGACTAATGACCAATCACCATCCTGGCGACTTTGGAAATAAGTTTCAGAAGCAATAACAGAACCGATTAAAGTAAAATCATCTAACCTGAAAGTTCCGCTACCTGACGTAGCACCGGTTAAAGTAATTTCGATTGTAATTAATCCGCTTAATTGATTTACTGGATTCATCACATTGACATTTCCAGTCGATTTACCCGTTTGTGGAACAGCACCTGATCCAACTGGAATTTCGTTAATTGTCATTGACCAGTTCTGTGCACCTGTGCTACTGCTTTGACACCAAAAAGAAAATTGAGAAAGGGCCAATTTATAACCGGAAGAAAGCTGAAAGGAAAGTGTAATGACCGCGTTGTTTCTTAATCCAATTGCCTGACCTGATGAACCTGCAAAACTCGTCCAATTATCAGTGGAATTAGACCAAATTGAGTTGGTTATTGAGGGATGCAAATTACCAGGCTGAACTGTATATGGATGAGTAGAAATAGTCGTTGCCCCAAAATCATGCTGGTAAATAATCTGTTGACTAAACGAATCATCGCCTGCAAAGCACAATCCAAGCCCAAGCATCACTTTCCCAAAAACTTTTTTCGGATAAAGACGGTTCAAATAATGCTTTTTTGAAAATGTAGTTTGGAAAGCTGTCTTACTTTTAAACAAATTCCCCATACAAAAAATTTTAATTTTTTATAAAATAGAAAAACCGGAATGAGGGGGATTCAAGAAAGCTTTCGCAGGGAACGTATTTATTAAAAGCGCGTTAGAACATGGAATTCAAATACAATTATACAATTATATTTTAATAAAAAAATAAAAACCGGTACTTAATTTTTTAGACAGCTTTTTTTCTTTTAAACCAATAATAAAAAGGAATGCCAAGCAGTATCAAAACAAGGACAATGCCCGCTTCGCGCGGACGGGCGATAATTGTATTACCGATTAAAAAAACACAGAAAATAATGAATATGGCAGGTACAATAGGGTAACCCCAAACTTTGTAAGGACGAGGTGCGTCAGGCATTTTTTTCCTTAAAATAAAAACACCTAAAGCAGTAGCGCCGTAAAAAATAAATGCAGCAAAAATGAGCATATCTGTTAATTGATCAAAAGTGCCGGACAAAACCAAAACACAAGCCCACACACCCTGATACCATAAGGCATTTCCCGGAACTTTTGAAGAATTTACTTTAGCCATTTTTGGAAAAAACAAGCCTTCCTTTGCCATGGCAAAAGAAGTACGGGCATTGCTTAAAATAGTAGCATGTGTGCACCCTAAAGTTGATAACAAAATCAAGATAGAAATGAATATAACACCGCCTTCATTCCAAAAAACTTTTACCGCTTCTACGGCCGCTATTGAATTTCCGGCTGCATGTATTTGTTCTAATGATGCTACAGGCAACAGTGATAAGTAAGCAATATTTGTCAATACATATAATACAATTACGATCAATAAACCAAAAGCGATGCTCAACGGAACATTACGATGAGGATTTTTGATTTCACCTCCTAAAAAACCAACAGAGTTCCATCCTTCGTAAGCCCAAAAAGCAGCAAGCATTGCGGTAAAAATCGCACTCATGGTTACCACCTGTGAATTCGTTGTTGACATGGAAAATGAGGAGGTTATATTCGATTCAGGACTTGTAGATCCAAAAATAACAATGGTAAGAATTCCGGCTAAAACCAACAACAACAAAAAAGTACTTAAACCAGCGCCAAGCTTTAATCCACGGCTGTTTATCCACGTTAAAATAAGTACCAATAATATGGCAACCAGCTTTACATTAAATCCTTCAAAAGGATAAAAGATACCGGCAATCTGAAAATCTTTTAAAGAAGAAAATACAGATGGAATGTGAATAATACTATTTAATGATTGTGCAAAAACATAAGCGATGGATGCGATGGCAGCGGTTTTAATGGCAGCAAAATTGGACCATCCATAAAGGAATGAAAAAAAACGGTTGTAGATTTTTTTGTAATAAACATATTCGCCACCGGTATCTGCAAGCATGCTTGCAATTTCAGCATTGCTCAAGGCGCCAAACATAGTAATGATACCGCCAAGAATCCAACAAATGATGATCCATCCCGAGGAATGCAATTCAGCCGCCATTGGCGCTACTTTTTTATAAATACCGGAACCGATAATGTTTCCGATTACCATTACAATTGCGAGACGTAATCCAAGACTGCGGTTAAGTTGTGATGATTGCTGCATGATTATAGTATTGGTAAATCGTTTTTTAAAATTTATAAAGATTTAAAAATAACGATCTTAATTCACTATCCAAATTTTTTACCGAAAAGAAAATAGAAAATCAGGGTATTTCCTGTTTTACTGAGAACAAAAAAAAGAATTAGAGTTAGTTCAGCAAAAGAACAAATAAGAGGTATTTGCAATTTTAAAACAAAACAAAAACATTAAAATCTCTCATTCTCCCAAACCCCATTGATCTTTTAATTTGATTAAGTCTGCTTCAGACAAGCGACTTTCACGATAATGTCCCTGTTCATT
>JBQCFO010000385.1:0-23346 GCA_051959055.1 Ginsengibacter sp.
TCTTTAAATACGCCTAACAGAATGGGTGAATATGGCGGCCGTATTTTATATATAAAAGAAGGTAGCCGGTTAAAAGCAATATCCTTATCCATTGCCGGAAGTATAAGCCAACTCATTATTACTTTGATTTTAGGATGCGGAGGATTGGTGTATCTTTTGTTTTTTCAAAGTACCCATCCTCGACCTGTTATGGGGCTTTCTGTTTTTTGGATTAAAGTTCTATTACTCATTTCTTCAATCATAACTGCCATTCTTATTTTATTTTTCTTTCGATTGGCATGGCTTATCAGATTAATTGAAAAAATTCCTGCATCAAAAAGATTTATTCAATATGTCAAGGTTTTAGAACAGTTCACTCCTAAATTATTGTTAAGGCTGCTTTCTCTTTCTTTCTTTCGGTACCTTGTTTTCGTCATACAATATATTTTACTTTTACAAGTTCTAAATGTGGCAATATATTGGGTTGATGCTTTTTGGATAATTAGTATTTTATTCCTGGTGCTTGCAGTAGTTCCCTCGTTTGCAATAGCCGATTTGGGAATTCGGGGGAAGTTTAGTACAGAATTATTAAGCGTTTACAGTGCTAATACTATAGGCATATTAGGCACTACTTTTGGTATTTGGATTATCAATTTGTTTATTCCGGCGGTTGTCGGTAGTATTTTGATATTGGGCATAAGATTTTTTAAAGACAAATAATATAATTTGAAAGCACTTATCTTTTTTTTTCTTTTACTTTTTTCAGCGCCACATCAGGATTTTGAAGAATTCTGTGGCGTGCGCAACACTGCCTTCAAAGATGGAGAAGAAGTTACGATGATAGTTTACTATACTACTTTAGGAATGTATGTGGGCGCGGGGGAAGCGAAGTTTACCACAACTCTTGAGAGATATAATGGCGTTCCAGTTTATCATTGTGTGGGCACCGGCAATAGTTATTCTTTTTTTGACAATTTTTATAAAGTGCGTGATCGCTATGAAACCTATATTGACACAGCAACGATGCTTCCGGTAAAATTTATCAGGAATGTATATGAAGGTGGTTCCAAAATTTATAACAACATTACTTTTAATCATAAAGCAGGTACTGCTGTTTCAACCAATGGCGTTTTTAAGGTAACGCCATGCATCCAGGATGTAATTAGTTCTGTGTATTATGCAAGGAATATTAATTTCAGTAAATACAAGCCAGGCGATAAAATTCCATTTGATATGTTTCTGGATGACCAGATCTATCATCTTTATTTAAGGTATGAAGGAAAGGAAAATGTGAAAACAAAATATGGAAAATTCAGGGCAATAAAATTTAAACCACTGCTTATCAAAGGAACGATTTTCCAGGGAGGTGAGGATATGAATGTGTGGGTGAGCGATGATGCCAATCATTTATTGTTACGTGCTGAAAGCCCGATTTCAGTGGGTTCTATCAAAGTTGACATGATGGGATATAGAAATCTTCGCTACCCGCTTACCTCGCTCATCAGTTTCCGGTAAAGATTATTTTTTTGAGTCTTCTTTCTTTTTATTCTCCATGTTTTTGATTCTGAATAAAATAATAAGACTTATTCCCACTACCAGATAAGTGATAGATAAAAGCGTATTCTCTGTAGATGAAAGTACGATTCCTTTGAATTGCTCTTTGATAAAAAGATAAATAATTATGATGATACTAATCAGTAAAAAAATAATACTGGCTGCTTTCATTTAGTTAATTTGAAGTACTTAATCGATAATAAAAATTCGGGTTAATTGTTTGTTTACTGTTCATTGAACATTGAACTAAAGACTTTCAAGCTTAAAAGTTTCTTTACTGCGAATACCTCTTTCTGTTAATTGCAAATTGCAGCATTCAATTTGTGGATCATGTTCAAAAAATAAAATGAAATCTTTTTCCTGTGCTTCTTTAAGAAATGATTTTTTTTCTTTTAAAGTTTCAAGCGGCCTTGTATCATAAGCCATCACATAAGGAATGGGAATATGGGCGACAGAAGGCAAAAGATCGGCCATGTAAATGATGGTTTTGTCTTTGTATTTTATTTGCGGGAGCATCATACTTTCTGTATGTCCATTTACAAAACGAAGATTGATATTTTTTGCAAATTCAATACCTTCTTTTGTTTCGATAAATTTTAATCTTCCGCTTTCTTTTATTGGTAAAATATTCTCTTTCAGAAAACTTGCTTTTTCCCTGTCATTTGGCTTTGTTGCCCAATTCCAGTGGCTTTCATTGCTCCAGTAAGTTGCGTTTTTAAATGCAGGAACCAGTTTTTCATCTACTTTTTCAATAGAACCACCGCAATGGTCAAAATGAAGATGTGTTAGAAAAACATCAGTAATATCTTCTTTTGAAAAGCCATATTTCGCCAATGATTTTTCCAGGGTATCAGCGCCATTTAAATAATAATGCCCAAAGAATTTTTCGTCCTGTTTATTTCCCATCCCGTTATCTATCAAAATTCATGTTCCTTCATCTTCAATCAACAAACATCTCATCGCCCAGTTGCACATATTATTTTCATCAGGAGGATTCAATTTTTGCCACATACTTTTTGGAACTACACCAAACATGGCGCCACCATCTAATTTAAAATGGCCGGCATTTATAGAATATAATTTCATCAAATTTTAATTTAAAAAAAAGACCTGAACTTTTAAAATTTCGAACGTTTATTGTGCAATTTGCAATTTAGGCTGATTCGCCAATGTGTATAGCAAAATAACAAACGAAATAATAAAATAGGTCATCAAAAATAAAACCGCATTTCTCATTCCACCCAGTCCTTCAGTTACCATACCAAAAGTCATCATCCCAATAACAGTACTTACTTTATCGCAAACATCATAAAAACTAAAATACGAAGCAGTGTCTTTTGTAGGCGGCATAAATTTAGAATAAGTGGATCTGGAAAGTGATTGAATCCCACCCATTACAAGACCAACTGTTCCTGCCAGGCAATAAAAAGCAAATTCTGTATAAACAAAATAAGCCCATGCACAAATGCCGGCCCAGATGAGTACACCAACGGCTAACACTTTCAGATTGCCAATTTTTTTAGAGGAAAATGAAAATAAATAAGAACCTCCGATTGCGACGATTTGAATAATTAAAATTGTGAGGATCAATTTACCACTATTGGCTGCATCTGTTTCTTTATTACCCGTGTTTGGAAAAATTTGTTGCTTCGCAAATAATGCTGCAGAATACATCACTGTTTCCACGCCCATTCCTAAAAAAAAGAATGCAAGTAAAAATCGTTTTAACGTAGCCTGCGTCTTTAATTCGTTCCAAACTTTTCTTAATTCAGCATAACCTTTTGTAAAAACATTATGACTTTTAGAAACAGGATTGGCAATGCCTTTTGGTAAAACAGCAAAGGTAATTTGTGCAAAAGCCATCCACCAGATGCCGGTAAGAAGAAAAGAGATTTGAGATGCTTTTGCAGTATCGGCTATACCGAACAACGCAGGTTTGCTCACCATTATCAGGCAAATAATTAATAAAATAACGCTACCAATGTAGCCCAATGCAAAGCCTTTTGCACTCACACGGTCCTGGTCTTTTTCGGCTGCGATTTCCGGAAGGTAAGCATTGTAAAAAACGATACTGGCCCCGAAACCAATAGATGCTATTATGAAAAGTACAATTCCCAATTGTGGATTATCAGGCTTAAACCAATACATGCCACAGCAGCTCACAGAACCGAGGTAACAAAAGAATTGCATAAACCGTTTTTTGCTTCCAAAAGCATCTGCAATGGAAGACAATAACGGTGAAATGACGGCAACAGTTAAAAAAGAAAAGGCCACTGCATAAGCATATAATGCAGAAGGCTGGTTAAAAACCCGGCCAAGAAAAACAATTTCTTTGCCTGAAGTAACAGCTTCATAATAAGCGGGAAAAATAGATGAAGTAATTACCAGGCTGTAAACTGAATTTGCCCAATCATACATGGCCCAGCCCGTAATCACTTTTTTAGAAGCAGTTTGCATTTAAAAAAAATAATAATTCAGATAAAAGATTTTTTCAGGGAGGAAAGTACTTCTTTTTTAGAAGAAAGGAATAAAAATCTTATTAGATGCTACTCTCTTTTTATCGGAAATACAAATTCATCTTATTTCAAGTTTACTGAAAGTGCAAATAAATATTCGTTTGTACATTACCGTTAGGTTTCAATAAACTGGGTACCTTTCTAAAATTAAGCATCTGCTTTGATTAAAAAAAGAAAATGGTAAATAGAAATTAGCCTTATTTGTTGCTTTACTGCAATTAAAATTAGCTTCGTTTATTCATGCCCTTATATCATTATTTTTTGAAAAGCCTGAAGCTTTTTAAAAGCTATTTCTGAATATACCCGGTGTAAAGAAGCACTAATAAAACAATCCCCAAAATAACCCGGTAAATTCCCCACAACCGGAATCCGTGTTTTTTTAAAAATTCAATAAAGAATTTAATGGCAATCATTGCCACAACAAATGCGATTACATTTCCTATAGCCAGCAATTTTATTTCTTCTCGGGAAAACCCTCCATTTTCTTTATAAAACTTTAAAAGTTTGTATCCGGTTGCCGCCAGCATGGTTGGCACAGCAAGAAAAAATGAAAATTCTGCGGCGGCACTTCTCGTTAGTTTTTGTTGCATCCCTCCGATGATAGAAGCCGCGCTACGGCTCACTCCCGGAATCATCGCGATACATTGCCAGATGCCAATAGTAAATGAATTCAGGTAAGACACTTCCTTCTCTGATTGTATTCGTGGCCTTGTAAAAAATTTATCAATGAAAATTAAGACAACTCCTCCGGCCAGTAGCGTGATGGCAACGGTAGTCGTACTTTCCAGCAATGCATCTATTTGTTTGGAAAAAAGCAGCCCTAGTATAATCGCCGGAATAACGCCTACAATTAATTTTATATAAAAATGCCAGTTATTAAAATCAAAAAACTTTTTCCAATATAAAACCACAACGGCAAGGATGGCTCCAAGTTGAATAGCAATAGTAAACACTTTTACAAATTCCGTTTCACTAACGCCGAGCAGTTTCTCAGCAATAATCATGTGGCCGGTAGAGGAAATGGGAATAAATTCTGTTAGTCCTTCAACGATACCAATAATAATTGTTTGAACAATATCCATTTTTTTATTCTTGTTTTAAATAATCAACATAAAAAAAGCGATGAAATAATCACCGCTTCTACAGCGTAGGTTGCCAACCTTAAAATTGTATTTTTTCAGTGAAATGAGTCTAATAAGGCTGGCAACCTTTGCACTTTCAGCTGTTTGATTTGTCAAATTATTTTTGTTTTTTTATGATAGCATATATTTCAACTATCAGTCCTCCAACAATCAATATCGGCGCTAAAGTAATTCTTCTGAAACTATAAATCTGAGCATCATTAAATACATTTGGATCAGCGCTTTTGCCTCCTGCCATTAAAAAAAACCCGAGGGCCATTATCACCGCTCCGATGAGCATCCATTTATAATTTTCTTTTGTAAATAAAATATTCTCTTCAGGAGTTGTATGTGCAGCCGGTTTATGTGAAGATGCAGGCGGAGTAACTTTTTTTGATGTACTCATTTTTTTAATTTTTTGCAATGTTAGAAATTATTTTTTACATCAATACAATTCGTCCAGCTTCATCCTTAAATACTTTAAAGCTGAGCGATGCGTACTTAAAAGTGTTATGCATATTCCAAGAATAATGATACCTGCAAAAATCAACAGCATATTTGTAGTATCATGCAATAATTTCAGATAAGGTACAAATTTTTCTGAAAGAGTGATAAATCCAATCATCAACGCGATTGCAATTGCAGAAGCAATAATCCCATTTACTATCGCGCGACCATCCAGGGGCCGCGTTATAAACCATCGCGTAGCGCCTACCATTTGCATGGTTTTTATGATGAAACGATTGCTATACATTGCCAGACGAATGGTATTATCAATCGATACAATTACCAAAAGAGATAATATAATGGCAACCACCAACAAGACAATAGTTGTCGTTTTTACAAACTGGCTTACACCGGCGACAGTAGCTTTTGGAGTTTGAAATTCCGAAACTGTATGAGGGAAATTTGTCATCAGCGAATCTTCCAAATTCGCCAGGCTGTCTTTGTCTACGTAATTTGCCTTTACATAAAAGTCAATACTTTCCGGCAAAGGGTTGCTGATAGCCAGTTTTTTCCAAAGCATATCATTTTCCTGGTTGTATTTTTCAATCGCTTTTTCGCGCGTGATGTATTCCACTTTCACGGCATAAGGAAGCTTTTCAATATAATTTTTTAAGGAATCAATTTGCTGGTTGGATGCGGTTCTGTAAATGTATGCATGCAACTGGATATTTTCTTTAAAATAATCCCCGGTTTTTTTAATGTTCAAAAAAATCCAGCCTACTATTCCAAAAAGAAACAACACCAAAGACACGCCGATGATTGCATATACATAAGAAGGTTTTCCACGCTTGGTTGATGCTTTACCGAATTGAGCCATAATGATTGGATAATTATTTTTACCTCATTTTTTTGCGCAGCAAAAATAAATGATTTTAAACTGGTTTAGTATTTTTGCGCCTTTGCAATTGATTGCTAATGTAATTTACATCCGCAATTCAAACAATTGAATATGAATCAATAACAATTCTTTCACAAAAAAAGAATAAAAGGCGTTTGTGATTTTATATTTTGCAGAACGGCATTTGCATCATAATTATTTTAAATCCGGTTTTAATTTTTCAATAAACTTTAATAAAAAGGAATGGAATATAATTTTAGGGAAATAGAAAAAAAGTGGCAACAACAATGGAAAGAATCGGGCATTTATCAGGTGAGTAATTCATCTGATAAACCAAAATATTATGTACTGGATATGTTTCCTTATCCAAGTGGTGCTGGTTTGCATGTCGGCCATCCTTTGGGTTATATTGCCAGCGATATTTATGCACGATATAAAAGACTGAAAGGCTTTAACGTACTGCATCCTATGGGTTTTGACAGTTTTGGTTTACCTGCTGAACAATATGCTTTGGAAACCGGCCAGCATCCTACAATTACTACAGAAAAAAATATAGCAACATTCAAAGAACAGTTGGATAAAATTGGCTTTTGTTACGACTGGAGCCGTGAAATCAAAACGAGCGATCCTGAATATTATCGCTGGACCCAATGGATATTTTTACAACTCTTTAAAAGCTGGTATAATTATAAAAATAACAAGGCAGAGCCAATTGAAACATTGGTAAAGATTTTTGAAACCAATGGAACTGTGGAATTACAAAATGCTAATATTTATTCGTTTACTGCTGAAGAATGGAAAAATTTTGATGAAAAAAAACAGCAGGAAATTTTAATGGATTTTCGCCTGGCTTTTTCATCTTATGGTGAAGTAAACTGGTGTGAAGGTTTGGGAACTGTTTTGGCAAATGATGAGGTAGTAAATGGAGTGAGTGAACGCGGTGGCTTCCCGGTAGAAAAAAAGAAAATGCGTCAATGGTACTTACGCATTACAGATTATGCGGAAAGATTGCTTCAAGGCCTGGAAACAGTGAATTTCAGCGATGCAATGAAAGAAATGCAACGGAACTGGATAGGGAAAAGCGAAGGAGCGGAAATGGAGTTTGAAGTAGCAAGCCTCACCCCCGACCCCTCTCCTGAAAGAGAGGGGCGAAGTGCAGCAACTTCCCAAACTAAAACTGCAATTCAAACTTCTGATAAAAAATTTTGGCCTTTATTAAAAGATTTGTCAAGAGAAAACAGAAAAGAAAAAACTCCGGCAGAAGATAAATTATGGCAACGTTTACGGAACAACCAGTTGGGATCGAAAGTGAGAAGGCAGCATGTAATTGATGGATTTATTATTGATTTTGCATTTTTAAATGAAAAATTATTAATAGAGGTTGATGGAGACTATCACAATGATCCTGAACAAAAAAAATATGATGATTCCCAAAGTGAATTTTTAGAAAGTTTAGATTATCGAATAATAAGATTTACGAATGATGAAATAATAAATCATTTTCAAAAAGTAATTGAACGAATTAAAAATGAGTTGGCGACTCCCCCCCTCTCCTCGAGGAGAGGGGACGGGGGTGAGGCGAAAAAAAGTGAGGCTCTTTCCATCAAAATTTACACCACTCGTCCAGACACGATTTTCGGTGTCGATTTTCTAGTGCTTGCTCCTGAACATGAATTGGTAAATCAAATTACAACCGATGAGCAACGGCCATCGATAGACGAATATCTTACTTATGTAAAAAGCAGGAGTGACCGGGAGCGGATGTCGGAAGTAAAACAAATTACCGGATGCTTTACCGGTTCCTATGCAGTCAATCCATTTGATGGAAAACTAATTCCTATTTGGATTGCAGAATATGTCTTGTCCGGATATGGCACCGGTGCTATCATGGCTGTGCCGTGCGGCGATCAGCGCGATTTTGATTTTGCTACTCATTTCAATATTCCCATTACAAATATTATCGGAAATAATTTCCATGGAAAAGAAGCCAATCCCACGAAAGAGGCCGGGTTAGAAGATTCTGGTTTTTTGACAGGATTATTGATGAAAGATGCGATTGGAATTGCCATCAATAAAATAGAAGAAATGGGAATCGGCAAGCGCAAAGTAAATTACCGGATGCGCGATGCCGGCTTCAGCCGTCAAAGATATTGGGGTGAGCCCTTTCCAATAATCTGGAGCGACGGAATTGCTGTCCCTTTAGACGAAAAAGAACTTCCGTTAGAATTGCCTTTTGTAGAAAAATATGGCCCGGGAAAAAATGGTGAAGGTCCGTTATCAAATTTAACTGATTGGGTAAATACCAAAGAAGGAAAACGCGAAACATCCACTATGCCTGGCTATGCCGGAAGCAGCTGGTATTTTCTTCGTTACATGGATCCTGACAATAATGAAACCTTTGCTGATAGAAAAACAACTAATTATTGGAACCAGGTAGATGTCTATATCGGCGGAACAGAACATGCGGTCGGGCATTTATTGTACAGCCGGTTGTGGACAAAAGTGCTGTATGATTTAGGTTTAATAAGCTTTGATGAGCCATATAAAAAGCTGGTGAATCAGGGAATGATTCAGGGAAGTAGCAGGTTTGTGTATCGGATAAAAGATTCTAATACTTTTGTTTCGTCAGGATTAAAAAATAATTATGAAGTGAATCCACTACACGTTGACGTTAACATTGTTGATGGAGTAGAATTGGATATGGAAGCCTTTAAAAAATCAAAACCAGAATATGCAAATGGTGAATTTTTTTTAGAAGATGGTCAATATATCTGCGGAGTAGAAACAGAAAAAATGTCCAAATCAAAATACAACACCGTTAATCCAAATGATTTGGTGGATAAATACGGCGCAGATACTTTCCGTATGTATGAAATGTTTCTTGGTCCGGTAGAACAAAGCAAACCCTGGGATACAAAAGGAATTGAAGGCGTGCATCGTTTCTTAAAAAAATTATGGAGACTATTTTATACGGAAGAAAAGGGTGCTGTCTGGACTTCATCGGCGCCCTCTCCTTCGGAGAGGGCGGGGGGTGAGGCTACTCCCAGAGAATTAAAAACTCTTCATAAAACGATTAAAAAAATTGAAGAAGATACCGAACGTTTTTCTTTCAACACCGCTGTAAGCGCTTTTATGGTTTGTGTAAATGAACTTTCGGATTTGAAATGCCATAAGAAAGAAATTCTTGAACCTTTATTGATTTTGCTTACTCCTTATGCGCCGCATATCGCAGAAGAATTGTATCACGCTTTGGGAAATCAAGAATCAGTCCTGGAGGCGGCTTATCCGAAACTGGAAAACAAATACCTCGTAGAATCTGAAAAAGAATACCCGGTTTCAATCAATGGGAAAATGCGAACCACTATGGTTATTTCTTTAGATGCTACACAGGAAGAAGTTGAAAAAATTGTTTTACACAATGACATTGTTCAAAAATGGATAGATGGAAAAACGCCGAAGAAAATCATCTTTGTAAAAAACAAAATGGTGAATGTAGTGGTATAAATGATTTGTAGAAAATAGTAAAAAAACGTTTGCAGTAAACGAAGAAATAACCGGAATTCTTATTTTCTTCATGCAACAAAACAGATGCTGGCACCTTTAAAGTAATATGCTCAAAATGAAGAATTATATATACCTATTTGTTTTGATTTTTTATTCCCTGAATTCATTTGGCCAGGCAAAAAGCTATCTCTTGGAAATCACTCATTTGAAAGATGGTTTTTATGTTTACGTGAATTATGGCACTTATAATAATGAGCGCTATCCGGCTAATGCGATGTATCTCGTTACTGACAAAGGCGTTATTTTATTTGATACTCCATGGGGTGAATCATATTATCAACCTTTACTGGACAGTATTTGGAAAAAACATCATCAAAAAGTAATCATGTGCATTTCAACTCATTTTCATAAAGACAGGACCGGAGGATTAAAATATTACCGTTCAAAAGGAATTAAAACATATACCACTTACAAGACTGATTCCCTATCAAAGATCAATCATCAAAATCGTGCACAATTTTTAATGGCAAAAGATACGACCTTTCATATAGGTGGTTACTTTTTTCAAACTTATTATCCGGGGCCGGGACATACCATTGATAATATTGCGGTATTGTTTCCCAATGAAAAAATAGTATATGGCGGATGTTTTATTAAAAGCACGGAAGATAAAACGCCTGGAAACTTAGAAGATGCAGATGTAAAAGAATGGGGCAATTCGTTAAAAAATCTTCAACAAAAAATGCCAAATCCTGAATACGTGATTCCCGGCCATAATGATTGGAAAAATAAAAATTCTCTTCAGCATACATTTAAACTGGTTGAAGATTATAATAACGCACATCCATAATTTTTTTTACAAACTCAAAAACACAGAAAGATGCAAACCATTTTGGGAGCCGGCGGAGCGATAGCAAATGAACTCGCAAAAGAATTAAAGCCATATACTGATAAAATAAGACTGGTATCGCGCAACCCTAAAAAAGTAAATGCAGATGATGAAATTTTTCCTGCGAATCTTTTAGATAAAAAGCTAATAAATGAGGCTGTTGCCGGTTCTGATGTAGTCTATCTCACCGCTGGTCTCGAATACAACATAAAAGTATGGCGCCGCGATTGGCCTGTTATCATGCAAAATGTAATAGACGCGTGCATGGTTCATAATGCAAAGCTTGTATTCTTCGATAATATATACATGTATGCTCCTGAAGAAATTCCTCATATGACAGAAGAAAGTCGCATCGCACCGGAAACAAAGAAAGGAAAAGTAAGGGAAAATTTATTAACCATGATTTTCGACGCCATCGAAAACAAGCATCTAACGGCGATGGTTACACGTAGCGCTGATTTTTATGGTAAAAATGTAAAAACAGGATTTTTAAACATTGGCGTTATTGATAATTTTAAAAAAAATAAAAAAGCCTTCTGGCAATCTGATGCAGGTAAGATTCATTCATTTACATATGTACCTGATGCAGCTAAAGCGGTTGCTCTTTTGGGCAATACCCCTGATGCTTACAACCAGGTTTGGCACCTGCCCACATCTTCTGAAAGATGGATTGGTAAAGACTTTATAGATTATATTGCGAAGCAAATGAATGTGAAGCCGCGGTTTTATATTCTTTCCAAATTCATGATTTCTTTATTTGGAATATTCTCGCCAACGATTAAAGAATTGAAAGAAATGCAGTATCAGAACGACCGGAATTATTTTTTTGATAGCAGTAAGTTTGAGAAAAAGTTTCTTCTTCAGCCAACTCCATATGAAAAAGGAATTCAGGAAGCTGTGAGTTAGAGAAGAAGCACTTCCGGTAAATTTACTCTTCATAAATAGCGTTTTTTTACTCTTGATTTCCAACAGATGGGGCTGTAATTTCATCGCGTTATAATCTTTTTTGTTTGAAGAGTAAAAGGATTATACACTTCAAATCTACGCCTATGAAAAAAATATTTTACCTGCTCATTCTATTTTGCAATTCAAATATTTATGGCCAGATCGTTACACCTTCTATAAAAGCAAACTTTGGCGTGGATGGCGATTTGAGAGCTAATTTTTTTAATAGTGCTGTCTCTTCCACAGGCGACGATTGGTTTAATTACGACAATTCAACAACGGGTGCCCAGGTTATTGATACTGCAGGCGCTGCAGCAATAATAGAACGATATGCTACGGATGTTAATTTTCGTAAAACTTCTTTTTCTGCCGGGATGAATTTTGCGCCTTTCACGATTGTGAATAACAAATTGTTATTGGGAGCTGCATTTATTCGTGACTATCATGGTGATGATTCTACAGCTTTTTCAGGAAGTAAAAATGGAGATAGTCCTGGAAACTGGTATTCTCCCCCATCAACACCTGTTCCCAATAAAAATGATATTCTGGATGTAATGGCGCATATGAGGAGAGATGGTCCAGATATGACCGATTCACTTTGGATGTTTGGAGGAGTATCGATAGAAGGCACTACCGGGGACCGCTATTTTGATTTTGAAATGTATCAGACTGATCTTATTTATAATAAAAATTCCGGAACATTTTCCGGGTACGGTCCTGATGCAGGCCATACCACCTGGCAGTTTGATGCAGCGGGAAATATTACAAAGCCAGGTGATATTATTTTTTCTGCCGACTATGGCAATTCTACATTATCTGGTATTGAAGCAAGAATATGGATTAATAAATCTTCATTGTCCATAACACCAGTTGGTTTTAACTGGAGTGGTTCTTTTGATGGTGCATCAAACGGCGCGCAATTTGGATATGCGGGAATAAAACCAAAAACTGCCGGAGCTTTTTATACCGGAATTGAGAATAATGACAGTGCCTGGGCTGGAGCTTTTTCTTTAATCAGGGTTAATAACAGCGTAACAACAAAATATATTCCCGGCCAGTTCATGGAGTTTTCAGTGAACCTTACAAAATTGGGATTAGACCCAGCTACAATGATTGGAAAAACTAATTGCGACATGCCTTTCAGAAAAATTTTGGTTAAATCACGTTCCTCTACCTCATTTACCTCCCAGTTAAAGGACTTTGTGGCTCCTGTTAATTTCTTCCAGTCTTTAAGAGTTAAAGCGGAATCAGACGTTTCTTCCGCTTGCGGATTGACTGGTTCAGTTATTTTAAAAGTTTCTAATCCTGTAGCAAGTTCAGTCTATACATGGAAAACTGCAAATGGACATATACTTACGAATCCGGTGAATGATTCAATTATGGTAGATTCTGCCGGCACTTATATCGTGAGTCAACAATTACAGGCATCTTGTCCCCTTTATTCTTCTGATACTGTTATTGTATATCCGTTGAGTAAAACGTGTTTTATATTAAGGGCAACCATTACGGATTTTTCCGGAACCATATTAAATAAAAAGGCGGAATTGAGCTGGTCTGTAATGAATAATAATGAAATAAAATATTTTGAAATTGAAAGTAGTTCTGATGCAATTCATTTTACAGGATTTCAAAAAATCAATAACAGTGCTCCGGGCGTTTCGAATATGAGTTATAAATTTATTGATGATTTACTGCAAAAGAAATCAGATTTGGTTTATTACCGTTTAAAAATGGTTCACTATGATGATCAGCTTTCTTACAGTAAAATAATCCGGTTTTCATTAAATGAAAGCTGGAAAGTCAACATTTTTCCAAATCCGGTTATTGATAATATGCAACTGAGTATTACGGCTCGTACTACTGAAAATATAGAAATTGCCATTTATGATGCTTCAGGAAGGTTAATGCGTAAAATGAATACCAACATCCTGAAAGGAAATTCAAAAATAAATGTCTCGGATTTTCAAAGCTGGCCAACGGGAATTTATTCTGTAAAAGTGATGTCTGGCCAAAATATTTTTATAGAGAAAGTTCTCATTAAAAAATAGAGAATGACTTTGAAATTTCAGCCGAAATGAAATTATAAAGGTTGAATTAAACGTCAGGAGTAAATTGCGTGAGCAATATAATAAAGCAAATTTTGTATCCGGTAAGATAACTTTCTGGCTAGAATTTCCTTTGCAGTAAAGACATAAATAATACGGATTTCTGTTTTAGAATTTCTATTAAATTGAGTTTTAGAATTTCTTTTTGCCATTTTATCACGGCATTTATTATTCCGTTACTTTTATTCCTCACAAAAAATAATTTAATGAAACGACTTACCTCTTTATGTTTGAATTTTCTGATCGCTATAATTTTTTCACAAAATGCTTTTGCACAGGATTCTTCTATTTACAACAAGAACCAGGTTTTCGATCCTTTATTCATGACTCATGATGGCACTGAATTCCGAAGTGCGAATGGAGCGCCAGGTCCAAAGTATTGGCAAAACAGTGTGAGCTATAATATCCACGCGACTTTGAATGAAAAAGACACCATAATCAATGGAAATGTTGCCATTAATTATACCAATAACAGTCCCGATGAATTAAAATATTTATGGCTTCAATTAGACCAGAATCTTTTTAACCCGGATTCACGTGGAGCAGCAACAACACTGGTTAGCGGCGATCGATTTGATGTGAAAGGTTATACAAAAGGTGGTTATCATATTGAATCTGTGTCTGTAATTTATAAAGAAAAAACTTATAAAATTGTTCCAGTCATTACCGATACCAGAATGCAATTACGTTTACCCATCACCGTTAGGCCAAATGGGGATAAGATAGAGGTGAAAGTGGAATATTCTTTTTCCATTCCTGAATACGGTGCAGACAGAATGGGAAGATTATACACCAAAAATGGGGTGGTTTATCAACTGGCACAATGGTATCCGCGCATGTGTGTTTATGACGCAGTGAAAGGCTGGAACACGCTTCCATACATGGGTCTGGGAGAATTTTATTGTGATTACGGAGACTTCGATTATTATGTTACCGTGCCGGCAGAAATGATTGTTGCCGGTTCCGGTGATTTGCAAAATCCCGAACAGGTTTTAACCGCTACAGAAATAAAAAGATTGAATGATGCACGCAAAAGCGACAGCACTGTTTTTATTGTAAAAGAAAATGAGGTCGGTGATAAATCAACAAGGCCCACAAAAAAAGGAATGCTTACCTGGCATTTTAAAATGCACAATTCACGGGATGTTTCCTGGACTGCATCAAAAGCATTTATGTGGGATGCCGCAAGAATTAATTTTCCCGGTGGAAGAAAGGGGATTTCAATGGCAGTTTATCCGCTGGAAAGCAAGGGTTATAATGCTTATGGAAGAGCCACTCAATATTTAAAACAAAGTGTGGAATTTTATTCTAAAACTTATTTTGAATATCCATGGAACTCTGCAGTAGTCGTAGCGGGTGTGGCATTAGGAATGGAATACCCTGGAATTATTTTCTGCAGTTATAGAATTGGGAAAGCAAACCTGTGGCATGATGTCACTCATGAAATCGGGCACAACTGGTTTCCAATGATCATCGGAAGTAACGAAAGGCGCTATATGTGGATGGATGAAGGGATGAATACTTTTATCAATGGATATGCATCAAATTATTTCAATCATGGCGAATATGGAGATACAACAAACAGAAGCATTCTTGGAATGGCTCGTACAATGATGCATGCAAAAGATCCATTGATGACTTCTCCTGAATCAATGAGTTTGCAGGATTACGGACAGTATTATTTCAAGACAGCAGTTGGATTAAATATTCTAAGAAAATCCGTGATCGGCCCTGATCGGTTTGACTATGCGTTCAAAACTTATATTGACCGATGGGCGTTTAAACATCCACAACCAAATGATTTTTTCCGGACCATGAATGATGCTGCAGGAGAAGATTTAAACTGGTTTTGGAAAGAATGGTTTTATCAAACATGGAAACTGGATCAGTCTGTAAAAAGTGTAAAATATGTAAATGATAATGCAGCAGATGGTGCATTGATCACGATAGAAAATTTGCAACAAATGGCTATGCCGGTCACTTTGCAAATCACTGAAAAAAACGGGCAAATAAATGAAGTGAAATTGCCGGTAGAAGTTTGGCAGCGGGATAGTGAATGGACATTCAAATATAATTCAACATCACCTATAACTTCGGTGATTTTGGATCCACATGAAGAATTACCTGATATCAATCGTAAAAATAATAGTTGGAACGGGAAATAATATAACCGCCAAAAACAAAAAATGGAGCACTTAAAGTGGCTCCATTTTTTTTAAGTAAAAACATTTACAGTAAAGGAACAAATCTTGTCAATTTCTGTTTTGTAAATTCTATCCGGTCGGGACGCTTTCTTTGGTAGTCTGAACGTTTTGTTATTCTGATGGTTCAGGCCGCTGGAAGCATTCCGCCCCAATTAAGCTGGAATTGCAATAATCGGCACACTACTATGATAGGCCAATTTCTTGGTATGGCTTGTTTTAAAAAGCTGGCTCAAAAAGCCATGTTTGCGTGGTACAGTAATGATTGCATCAATATTCCTGGTTTCTACAAAGCTGCTGATTCCTTCTACGAAATCATAAGCGCGCAGAAAAGCAAATTCGGGATTATATATGCCCAGCTTATCTTCCATTGCTTCTCTTTCAATTTTAAACTCTGGAGTAAGTTCCACATAATGCTCGCTGTCCACGTTCAAAATTTCCAGTTTAGGTTTAAACGCATCCAGGATATTTCTTAAAGCCACAAAAGGAGTGGTACGCGCTACGTCTTTAAAATCAGAAGTGAAAACCACTTTGTTTAATCCGTGATATCTGGCCTCTGCAGGAATAATCATTACCGGGCAATTGACATGGCGGATCACATTCAAAGTGTTAGTTCCCATAAAAACCTGGGTGATTCTTGAACTTCCTGTAATGCCCATGACCACCATATCTACAAAATTACCCATTACAAAATCACTGAGATTTTCTACAAAAGAACCTTCTTCAGCCACACACGAAATATTATCATTTCCTTCACTGATTTTTGATTTTACTTCGTTTAGTTCTGATTCAGAAACCCTTTGCCGCGACCCTTCTTCCTTTGAAGTTAACGTTGCTAAGCTGATGCGGCTATAAACATGAAAAAGAATGATTTGCACATCAACAATATCTTTAGTTAATGCCACCGCATATTTTGCAGCATTAATGGATGTGTCGGAAAAATCAATGGGAACTAAAAATTTTTTCATTTGATTTTTTTGATTTTAATGTGTAAAAAGGATTTGCAAAAATACCTGCAAATGTATATAATCATATTTGTAATAAAAACCAACTAAAAGAATTTGAAAATGTATTATTTGGAAGATCTGTGAAAAATGTGTGTATAATTAAAAAATCGAACAGCCTTTTACAGATTTTTCTTATGAACAGAACGAATATATTTGCCTGCCTGCCTAAAAAACATGGGCAGTCTTCCTGAAAATTAAATAAGAATACGTGAGATTAAAGAGTTTAGAAATAAAAGGATTTAAAAGTTTTGCAGATAAAACCATTGTCAATTTTGACCAGGGAGTTACCGGCGTCATTGGGCCGAATGGTTGTGGTAAAAGTAATATTGTAGATAGTATTCGCTGGGTAATAGGCGAACAAAAAATCAGCCAGCTGAGAAGTGAGAACCTGGAAAGCCTGGTTTTTAATGGATCTAAAAACCGCAGTGCAAGCGGCCTAGCAGAAGTAAGCCTCACCTTTGAGAATACCAGAAATTTGCTGCCAACAGAGTTTCAAACAGTAACAGTTACCAGAAAATATTACAAAAATGGCGAAAGCGAATATCGCCTCAATGATGTGAATTGTCGCTTAAAAGATATTCACAATCTTTTTATGGATACCGGTATCAGCACCGATAGTTATGCGATTATTGAGCTGGGAATGGTAGATGATATTATTAAAGATAAAGAGAACAGCCGTCGCAGAATGCTGGAACAAGCGGCCGGAATTTCAATTTATAAAACAAGAAAGCGCGAGGCGAAATTAAAACTTGATTCCACAGAACAGGATCTCGCGCGAATAGAAGATTTACTTTTTGAAATCAACAATCAATTAAAAACTTTAGAAAGCCAGGCAAAAAAAGCAGAGAAATATTTTGAAATAAAAAAAGATTATCGTGAGTTGAGCGTGGAACTTGCGAAAGCAGCTCTGGAAGGTTTTAATATCACTTACAAAGAATTAAATGAACAGCAAAAAACTGGAACAGATAAGCGCGTAGAACTGGAAGCACAAATAGCGACTGAAGAAGCGGCTCTTCAAAAAGAAAAAGCTGCGATGATTGAAAAAGAAATCCTGCTTCAGCAACAGCAGCATGCATTTAATGATATTAATAATGTAGTTCGTGAAAGAGAAAATAAAAAAAATCTAAGTGTCCAACGTTTGCAATATTTGCGCGAAAGAGAGACGAGTTTAAAAGATTTTTTATTGAAAGCTGAAGGGCAACTGAAAGGAATTGAGGAAAGTATTGAATTCTCAAAGCTGCAGATATCTGATGAAGAAAACAAACTGCTTGAACACAAACAAAACCTGGAAAATTTAAAAAAGAATGCAGAAGAAAAAAGAAATATTTATGACCTAAAAAGGACTGCGATTGATGCGCTTCGGCAGACACAAATGCAGTTACAAAGGAATCATTTTGATGCAGAAAAAAAAGTAGCTGTTGCCGATACTTCTATTTTTAATTTGCAAAGATCAATTGCCCAGATTGAAGAGGAACAAAACCAAAGAACCGGAAATCTGTCTAACCTGGAAAGAGATAAAAAAGAAAAAGAATCGGAATTAAATGAACAAAAAAATCTGCTTGAAGAATTAAAAAAACACAACGAATATACCAAAGAGCAAATTTTTGAAACGCAGGCAGCACTTGAAAAATTGCGATCCGAACTGGCAGAAGAAAACCGTACGCTCGATGCAAAACAAAATGAACACGACCTTCTAAAAAGCCTGATAGATAAAATGGAAGGCTACCCGGAAAGTGTGAAATTTTTACATAATAACAAAGCCTGGAATTTTAACGCGCCGATTCTTTCCGATATTATTTATGTAAAAGAAGAATATCGTACTGCAGTTGAAAATGTATTGGAGCCTTATCTGAATTATTATGTAGTCGATAATTTGAAAGAAGGACTTACAGCGGTCGATTTATTGGATCAAAATAAAAAAGGAAAAGCAAATTTCTTTTTGCTCGATCAGTTAAATTCTAAAGAAGATTATTCTGTTGTCGAATCTATTAACAATACCATTCCTGCATTGAATGTGATAGAGATTGACGAAAAATACCGGAACCTGGCGGGATATCTTTTACATAATGTGTTTATTGCCGAAAATGATGAAGCACTTGCAAACAGCAATGGCCATGTGGTGTTGGAAAAAACAGGGAAGTATGTAAAAGGAAAATATTCTCTGAGCGGTGGAAGTGTGGGCTTGTTTGAAGGAAAAAAAATCGGACGTGCAAAAAATTTAGAAAAGTTAGCTGAAAAGATTCTGATTCAGAAAGAAAAAGTAGCGGCGCTGAAAAATGTTATCAGCCAAAAATCCAATGAGGTAATTGCATTCAATCAGCAGTTGAAAGAGAATGCGATTCAACAATCGCAGCAAATCATCAATGAACTTACCAACCAGACTTATTCTATTCAAAATAAAATAGAAAATGTGCTTCATCAAAAAATGATTTCTGATGCCCGGGTAGAAGATATGAAGCAGCAACTGGAGCAAAACCAGGAAGATATTGAAGATACGCGGGCTCAATTGGAAACATTGATAGAGCAAGTGTCGCAGCATAATGAAAAAATGAAATTTGCAGGAGATGAATTTGCAAAAGCAGAGCAGGAATTTAATGAGGCAAACCGGTTATTTAATGATCATAATTTACAATTAACCCGGCAGCAGAGCAAAGTAAACTCAATCACCCAGGAACTTGAATTCAAGAACCGGCAGTTCACAGATTTGAACACACAAATCACCAACAGCCATACTCAATTGAAAGAGTCATCAGAAAATATTGAAGTTACTTCTGAGGAATTAAAAACGCTGGAACTGGAAGTGGTGTCTTTATTGAAAAATAAAGACGCGGAAGAAAAGAAATTGAACGAAGCAGATCAGGCATATTATAACCTGAGAAATGATTTGAATGAAAAAGAAAGTACACTTCGGCAGAAACAAAAGAATAAAGAACAAACGGATCATTTATTGAATGAAATAAAAGATAAACTGAACGAATTGAAGCTCCATCTTGCCGGAATGAAAGAAAGATTGAGTGTTGAATTTAAAGTAGACCTTGATGCAATTCTGGATGAAGAAAGAAATTCAGACGCGCCATTGGAAGAACTTCAGGAAAAGTGTGATCGTATGAAAAAACGGCTCGAAAACATAGGTGAAATAAATCCCACTGCTGTTGAAGCGTTTAGCGAAATGAAGAAGCGTTTCGATTTTATCAAAGAACAAAAAAATGACCTGGTAAATGCAAAAGAGTCGTTACTCCAGACGATCCAGGAAGTAGAAACTACAGCCAATCAAAAGTTTTTGGACACTTTCAACCAGGTAAGGGATCATTTTCAAAATGTATTCAAAGCTTTATTTACTGATGACGATACCGCAGATATGGTTTTGAGCGATCCTGATAATCTTGCCGAAACGGGAATAGACATTGTAGCCAAGCCAAAAGGCAAAAGGCCGACAAGCATCACCCAATTGAGCGGCGGAGAGAAAACACTGACTGCTACAGCATTGTTATTTGCCATTTACCTGATAAAACCAGCTCCCTTCTGTATTCTCGATGAAGTAGATGCGCCGCTTGACGACGCAAATGTTGGTAAATTCACTCAAATGATTCGTAAATTCAGCAAAGAATCCCAGTTTATCATTGTAACGCACAACAAAATGACGATGGCTTCTGTCGATGTCATTTATGGCGTTACCATGCAGGAACCAGGTGTGAGTAAATTGGTTCCGGTAGATTTTCGTGGATTAGATCACCAGTTTGTGAATTGATGGTTTGTATCGGTTGACGGTAAACAGAAATTTGCTTTATTTGTTCGCTTACTGTTACACATCAAACAAAAGTTAACGATGAATTGATGAAAGGTTAATAGTCGGTGACCACGCTTTTCGAAATATTCGAACGTTATATCAATAGAATAAGCAGTAAACAAACAAATACCGCAAATCCTTATTTGCTTTGATTTTCCCATTTTCACATTTTCCCATCAGCACATTAGCAAATTCGGTACATCATCGTATTAATTATGAATCCCCTCATTCCCACTATCCAATACAAACTTCCATGAACCGTCGTTTTGTTTTTTCCAGATACTTACATAAGTGCCTTTGTAAACAGAATCTTTGATGTTTAACTGATAAACGCCGTAAGTAAAACCAAGGTCTCCGGATTTTGAAATTTCTGCTTTCATCGGTTGCCAGGTTAATGTATAAGCAGTATCGCTTAACTGGCTTAAAAAATCTATAGCCTCTGCACCTGCAAGCGGTAAATGTCCGGGCCGCAATAAAATTCCTTCATTATCTATATACTGAAGAAACGCTTTTTTCATTCCTACCTGCCGGCTCATATCTGAAAATGACATATCAGCATTCAGAATTTCGTGTATAGATGATTGTTGTGTAGTTTCTTTTTTTACTTCACACGAAAAAAAAGTAAGTGCGCTTATTAATAACAAAGCGGCAAAGACCTGAATATTTTTTTCAACTTTCATAAATTATCATTTAAAAAAAAGGCGAAAGTATTTGGAAATACCCTCGCCGTTGAGCAGGAAATATCACCTGCGTTTAACAGGTTGTTACACCTTTGAAGAAATTATACATGCAATTTATCCTTTTTTCCCAACAATTCCTCAACTGTTTCCCGGTACATTTCATCAGGTACGCAACAATCTACCGGGCAAACAGCGGCACATTGCGGCTCTTCATGAAAGCCCTGGCATTCTGTGCATTTATCCGGAACTATATAATACGTATCAATGGAAACAGGGGCGTTTCTTTGAGTAGCATCCATCATGCTTCCGTCCATTAACATTACTTCTCCCTTCACGGTAGTTCCGTCTTGAATCGCCCATTCTACGCCGCCTTCATAAATTGCATGGTTTGGGCATTCCGGCTCACATGCCCCGCAATTGATACATTCATCTGTTATTTTTATGGCCATTTTCTTTATGTTTTTAGCAGTTCACACAGCTCAATATTATTTCCGAATTTTGCTGCTTTTATTGAATACAAATATAAACAGATAATTTTACCTACATGAATTTAGCAGAAAGAATTACCTTAATGGTAAAGCTTGGAGAATATTTGATGCAAGACTCTGACGAACTGAAAACAGTGAAACAAAAGGCTTTTGAAAAAAATAAATGGTTTACAGAAGAATTTATAAATTTTTCTTTCAAAAATATTTTTACTCATTATCTCAATCGTGAGAAACTGGAATCATGGATACATCATTATCATATTGATGATAATATTCGTCCGCAAAAAATCGGCATTGTAATGGCGGGGAATATTCCGCTTGTTGGCTTTCATGGTTTTTTATGTGTTTTTATTACCGGTCATCATCAGGCTATCAAACTTTCAGAAAAAGATGATGTATTGCTAAAGCATTTAATTGAAAAATTAACAGCGTGGAATCCACAGGTTTCGAATATCGCTCATGTTGCTTCCCTGCTTAAGGATTGCGATGCTTACATTGCTACAGGCAGCAATAACTCGGCAAGATATTTTCATCATTATTTTGGAAAATACCCTTCCATTATCAGGAACAATAAAACTTCCGTTGCCGTTTTATCGGGCAATGAAACCCTTAGCCAGCTTACTTCTCTAAGCGATGATATATTTCTTTATTTTGGATTGGGTTGTCGGAATGTGAGTAAATTATTTGTACCGGAACGTTATGACTTTGAAAAACTTATTAATGCTTTTAAGAAATACAGCTATTTCTCCGACATTACTAAATACCGGAATAATTACGATTATAATCTTGCCTTATTTATCATGAATCACAAATTTTACATGGCCAATGATTGTATTATTCTTTCAGAAAATGAAAGCGTATTTTCTCCCGTAAGTGTACTGCATTATTCTTTTTATAAAAATGAAAAAAAATTGTTTGATGAATTAAATCAAAATGAAAATATTCAATGCATTGTTGGAGAAGAAAATATTCCTTTTGGAAAATCGCAGGAGCCTGGCTTATTTGATTATGCAGATAGGATAGATACCATGCAGTTTTTATTGAGTTTGTAAAATATTTTTTACAAATTAAATTTTTAAAAAAGAATCTTTTCGTGCTAAAAAAAATATTCACAATTCTTTTGGCTGCTTCATCAGGATGTTATGAAATGTTTTTCTTTTTATAGATTAAATTTACACACGTAAGATTCATTTTTAATTTATTGTTAAAGGTAAACGAGCGGTAA
>JBQCFO010000386.1:0-2033 GCA_051959055.1 Ginsengibacter sp.
TAAGAAGGATTTTTATAAACACTTCCATTGAACACTATATAAAAAAAGTTAAATTCTATAATGTAACTGAGGCACAGGATAATACAATTGAGGACGATAATTTAGATGTGCTTGACTCGCTGGCAACTAAGGACATTATGAATATTATTAATGAATTATCGCCCGGTTATAAACAGGTTTTTAATATGCACGTAATAGAAGGATATTCGCATAAAGAAATAGCAGATTTGCTCGGAATAACAGAAGGAACCAGCAAATCTCAATTGGCAAGAGCAAAAGGCGTTTTGAAAAAAATTATTGAAACACGGATGGAAAATTCCAAAAAGAGCAGGTAAATCTCATTATGCAAAATTTTAAAAATAAACTTTATCATTATGAAACTCCTCCGCCCGAGGAGATTTGGGAGCAGATTGCCGAAGAACTTCAGAATGAAAAAGTAATAAGTTTGCATTCACCCAGAAAATCTAAGTTTCTTTTCTATGGCGCTACTGCTGCTGCTTCTGTGGTAATCATTTTTGTTGGCTCCTTATTTTTTAAAAAGAATAAAGAAACAGGCTCTACTGCAAATACTGAAACCAAACACGCGTTATTAGCCGAAAAAGTAAAAGATTCTATCAATTTGAATCAAAAAATATTAGAATCCATTATTCACAATCCGCAGGAAAAAAAAGAAATTATTTCTAAAGACCTTTCTGAAACTAAAACCAAAAAATACCTTACAGTTGCTAATCCTGAAGGTCAACCCGTAAAAATTTCTCCGAAAGTGGCCACGTTGATTATTTCTGCCGACCATGAATTTCCCCCAAAACCAGTATGGAATAAAGTGATAGATAAATGGCAAAAAATTATGCTGGCCAGTACGATTTCCCCAACATCCGTCAATCTCATTGACCTGATACAATTAGCTGCGAATAGCGAAAATATTGAATAAAGTTTTCGCAAAATGGCACGTTTAAAAATTGAACTTCCACAAAAATTACTTGCCACTCTTTCCATCCCTGTGCGCATTACTGATATTAATTATGGCAATCACCTTGGACACAATGCCCTTGTAGAAATCATTCATGAAGCGCGGGTACAATTTTTAAACAGACACGGTTTTACAGAACTAAATGTTGCCGGTATCGCACTCATCATGAGTGAACTTTTAGTAGAATTTAAAACTGAATCTTTTTACAATGACCTCCTTCAAATCCAAATATTTTCAGGAGAAATAGCGCGTGTTTCTTTTGAGCTTTTTTATGAAATTGCTGTAAACCGGAATGAACAAAAGTTGGTTATTGCGCTCGCAAAAACAGGGATGGTTTGTTATAATTATGAGATAAAAAAAGTGAGACCGGTGCCGGTGGAATTGAAATCGATTTTGTAAAATTTGATTTTTTTCCGGTAATAGTTTAAAAAATTTCTTTTCTTTTTCTAAAATATCTGTACTTTTAAAAAACCCTTTTTTATGTTATGGAGAAGATTTAACGGAGAAGCAATTGAATTGCCTATTAAAAATGCTGTAGAAAAAACCATCCAAAAAGAAACCGAAGCGGGCAATAAATTGAAAGTTTGCATCGGTACCGACAGCCAGGTAAGAAGCCACGAAACAGAATTTGCAACAGTCATCGTTTTTCTTCGCGAAGGACGTGGCGGCTTTATGTTTATTCACAATGAAAAAACCACTCAAAAGTACAGTATCAAAGAGAGGATGCTGGTAGAAGTGGCCAAAAGCATTGAAATTGCGTATGAGCTTTGCGATTTATTTACGAGGTATGATGTGGACATGGAAGTGCATGCAGATATTAATACCAATCCGGGATTTAAAAGTAATGAGGCTTTACGTGAAGCAATGGGTTATATTCTCGGAATGGGTTTTGCCTTCAAAGCCAAGCCAGAAGCATTTGCCAGCAGTTGCTGCGCTGATAAAATGGTGAATTAGGAAGGACTGGATTGTTAGATTTTTTGATTTCCCAATTGTGGAAAATGGATAAAATTGTTTTATTTGTTTGTTTACTGGTTGTAATTCCTTTCGTGATTTTGACGAACAG
>JBQCFO010000387.1:0-4080 GCA_051959055.1 Ginsengibacter sp.
AGGGTTTTGCCTTCCGCTTTCAGCCTTTTGCGCGTGATTAAAATGTTATAAATAATTCATTTCCTTGCAATTTTATTATCTTCGTTTCTTCCCTGTTTTAAATCTAAACAGGGTAATAAAAGTGGTCTATAGATTATGAACGAATTAAAATCATTAAAAAACAATTGAACAATTTATCCCCATAATAGTGGGTGCGATCGCATTAATTGCGGGCATCTTACTGGGTAAAATACTATTTGCAAAAAACACAAAACAACTCTTAGAAACTGCAGAACAACAAGCTCAACAAATTATTTCCGATGCACAGTCAAAAGCAGAAACGCTTAAAAAAGAAAAACAACTGGAAGCAAAGGAACACTTTGTTCAATTAAAATCAGAGCATGAAAAAGCAGTCCTTCAAAGAAATCAAAAATTAAATGATGCCGAAAACCGCATCAAGCAAAAGGAACAGGCCATCAATCAAAAGGACCAGAATGTAGAGCGCATCATCAAAGAAAATGAGGTGATTAAGCAAAATCTGAACCGGCAAATTGAGGTAGTAAACATTAAGCGCACCGAACTGGAAAAGCACCAGGAAGAGCATATTAAAAGACTGGAAAAAGTTTCCGGCCTCTCTGTAGAAGAAGCTAAGGCGCAATTAATTGAAACCTTAAAAAATGAAGCAAATTCGCAAGCGCTCAGTATTCAACAGGAAATTGTAGATGATGCCAAATTGCGTGCAAATAAAGAAGCACGGAAAATAATCATTCAAACCATTCAGCGCACTGCCGCTGAAACAGCTATTGAAAATGCAATTACCGTTTTCAATCTCGAATCAGACGAAATAAAAGGTTCCATCATTGGTCGTGAAGGAAGAAATATCCGCGCTATTGAAGCAGCAACTGGTGTAGACCTCATTGTAGATGATACTCCGGAAGCAATCATTCTTTCGTGTTTTGACCCGTTGCGCAGGGAAATTGCGCGGCTTTCTTTGCAAAGATTGGTAGCCGATGGCCGTATTCACCCGGCGCGTATTGAAGAAGTGGTTGAAAAAACACGCAAGCAAATTGAAGACCAAATCATGGAAATCGGAGAGCGCACGGTTATAGAACTGGGCATTCACGGGCTTCATAAAGAATTGGTAAGAATTGTTGGAAAAATGCGTTTCCGTTCTTCTTATGGTCAGAATCTGTTGATGCACAGCCGTGAAGTGGCAAACCTTTGTGGAATCATGGCGGCAGAATTAGGCATGAATCCGAAACTGGCCAAGCGTGCCGGATTGCTGCATGATATTGGAAAAGTGCCCGACGAAGAAACCGAATTAAGCCATGCGCTTCTGGGAATGAAGCTTGCAGAAAAATATGGTGAAAATCCTGCCGTTTGTAATGCTATCGGAGCGCATCATGATGAAGTGGAGATGCAATATGTCATTTCGCCGGTAGTTCAGGCTTGCGACTCAATGAGCGGCGCCCGCCCCGGAGCACGCCGTGAAATTATGCAACAATATTTGCAGCGCATCAAAGACCTGGAAAACCTGGCGCTTACATACCAGGGTGTAGAAAAAGCTTATGCGATACAAGCTGGCCGCGAACTGCGGGTGATTGTCGAATCAGAAAAAGTAACTGATACAGAAAGCGATAAATTAAGTTTTGAAATTGCACAAAAAATTCAGGCGGAAATGGTTTATCCCGGACAAATAAAAGTAACGGTAATCAGGGAAAAGAGGGCGGTGAATGTGGCCAGATAATAATTCCTGACTCGATAGTTCATTTAATTGCTGATTTTTAAATTGGTATATTGTTAAATTGTTGATGCCTGGCAGAAACAATTTAGCAATAAAACCATAAAACAATTCATTTTTAATCAAAATTGCCTTACCTTTGCACTCCTAAAATAAAAAGCCATGAATGCAGTTGCATTTGTTCACGAACAGTTGACATCGAAAAAAGAATTACCGAAGTTTAAAGCGGGTGATAACATTACTGTAAATTATAAAATCCAGGAAGGTAATAAGGAAAGGATTCAAAGCTTCAAAGGCGATGTTATTAAGCGCCAGGGCGAAGGTGGAACCGCTACTTTTACTGTTCGTAAAATAAGTGATGGTGTGGGCGTTGAACGTTTATTCCCACTTTTTTCTCCCAATATTGATAGCATAAAATTGCATAAAGTAGGTAAAGTGCGCCGTGCGAAATTATATTTCCTCCGCGACAGAAGTGGCAAGAGTGCAAGGATTAAAGAAAAGAGAATCAAATAAAATTTTGAATAAATTAATAAAAAAACCGGGAAGCTTTTGTTTCCTGGTTTTTTTTTATATTTTACCGCCGCAAAGCAAAAAAATCCTGCTTTGCTTTTTATTCTTATGAAGAAAATCATTCCTTTAGTAATTTTATTATCCGTTTTATTATTTTCCTGTGCACGCGGCATTACACCTTATGAAGCCGCGCATGGAAAAGCAAAATGCGGACGTTATCTCAAATAATGCCGGTTGGGACGCTTAAGCTGATTCACAGTAAAAAATTATTATCCTATCTTTACCAGCTAATACAAAGACAATGCTATTTTTATTATTCAATCCACAACTTTTATTGGCCATGCCTGGTGGCACTGAATGGCTGTTAATTCTGCTGGTAGTTCTATTATTTTTTGGTGGTAAAAAGATTCCCGATCTGATGCGCGGTATTGGAAAAGGCGTAAGAGAATTTAATGATGCGAAAGAACACATGAAAAATGAAATAGACGCGGGAATGAAAGAAAAAGATAAAACTAAAGCGCCTGAACAACCGGAAGCGGTAAAAGAAACGCAGCTTCCTAAATAATTTTAACCGTATTTTTCTCTAAAAAGGTTTAGGTGTGCATCTGAAATGATGAACATTTAAACCTTTCTTTTTAAATTAATCCACTTGTTTTCTTTTCAAAATATTTCCCTTTATCTGCATCAACTATCTGAAGGAAAAACTTCCTGTGTGGAAGCAGTTGAATTTTATTTGGATAAAATAAAAAAAAATGAACAGCTAAATGCTTTTGTTGAAGTTTACGGTGAAGAAAGTATTGCGCGCGCCAAACTTTTAGACGAAAAAAGAAATTCAGGCAATCCTTTAGGCGCTCTTCATGGCGTTGTTATTGCTTTAAAAGATGTTATTTGCTACAAAGACCATACAATTAGCGCTGCATCCAAAATGCTGGAAAATTTCGTTTCCATTTATAATTCTACCGCTCTTGAAAAATTATTAGCCGAAGATGCCATTATCATTGGCAATTGCAATTGCGATGAATTTGCGATGGGAAGTACCAATGAAAATTCCGTTTATGGAAGTGTAAAAAACGCATTGGATGAAAATAAAGTCTCCGGTGGTTCTTCCGGCGGATCGGCAGTGGCAGTGCAGGCAGGCTTGTGTATGGTAAGTTTGGGAAGCGACACCGGCGGCTCTGTAAGGCAGCCTGCAGATTTTTGTGGAATTGTAGGCATGAAACCTACTTATGGAACCATTTCAAGGCATGGATTGATTGCTTATGCTTCTTCATTCGATCAGATAGGAATTTTTGCAAATAACGTGGAAGACATTTCAAAGGTATTGGAAGTTATCAGCGGAAAAGATGAATATGATAGTACAGCAAACAAAGAAATATCGCTAAATCTTACTTTAAACAATCAACCAAAAAAATTTAAAGTTGCTTTATTTAAAAATGCTATGGAGCATGAAAGTCTTGATTCTGAAATAAAAAAAGGCATTTATGAATTAGCGGAAAATCTCAGAGACGAAGGAAATACTGTTGAAGAAATCAATTTTGATTTGATAGATTACATTGTTCCTGCTTATTATGTGCTTACCACTGCAGAAGCTTCATCCAATCTTTCGCGTTATGATGGCGTCAGATATGGTTACCGTTATGAAAATAATAATGAAGACCTGGCCACTTTTTATAAACAAAAATCGTGGAAAAGGATTTTGAAAAGAAGTGAAAAAGCGCATCATGCTCGGCACTTTTGTTTTGAGTGAAGGCTATTTTGATGCGTATTTTACCAAAGCTCAGCAGGTGCGAAATTTACTTTCAATACAAACGAAAGAAATTTTTAACAATTTTGACGCAGTTCTTTTGCCA
>JBQCFO010000388.1:0-8303 GCA_051959055.1 Ginsengibacter sp.
CAATTGAAAGAAAGTTTTAATAAAGATTTGAATTATCTGGAAGAGTAAAGAATGAATTAGGAATTAAGAATTTAGGAATTAAGATTTGGAATTTTTATTCCCCCGTTGGTCTTCCAAAAAAGGAAAAAGCCTTTTGAAGCAAGTAAATTGAATGGAGTGATTTATACCGTGTTAGGTGTCCCCACCGGCCTTAGAGTCTGTGTTCGGTGAAGACACCCGCCGGGGTGAAATCATAGTTCAGACATCTGATTGAAGCCTGGCTCTGATTTATGTGATTCATCTGTTTTTTTAATTACCCAATTTCACGTGATGATTGCTTTGTTGAATACAATGTAATTAACCTGCGGCAGAGCAATATTTCTTCTCACGGAAATCATAATTCGGCAGTCAAATGGAAATAAGAAAGTGGATTAAAAGTTTGTTTACTGACAGACTAATCAATCTCCATATGCCACAACACACCATTCTTTGATTCTGATTTGCTCAATTGTCCAGCTTTATATAACTTTTGCAAATACACTTTAGCATCGTTTGCCGGCATCCCTGAAAGCTCGGAAAACTCTCTTGAAGCAAGTGTATTGTATTTTGAAAACAAACTTTTCCAATCTGTTTCATACGCGTGCTTCCGTGCATTTGGATGAATCTTTTCAATTGCCTTTTCATAAACCATGTAAGGTTTGAAGCCATAAACTTTTTCCTGGCTTCCAAAACTATCTAAAAAAAACATGGTGGGAAAACCCTTCACACCGAGCTTTTGCGCCAGTTCCAGATCTTCAATAAAAAGCTCTTTTGCTTTTCCTTCATAATCGTTTTTTAGTTGTTGCACATCGAGTTTAGCCTTTTCAGCAGCAAGGCTGATAACTTCCCATTTTGCAATATTTTTCTTTTTCAAAAAAAGTAATTCCCGGAGTTTCCGAAGAAACTGAATGGCGTTTTCCTCGTTCTGCATTTGCGCAGCCTTGAAGGCAATGGAAGCAGGATAAGATGAGGACAAAGGATCTTCCAGCCACACATCACCATCAATAGGCATATCATAATAAGCACTGGCTTCATCCCAATGCTTCGCCACGTCGGAAGGTTTACCAATGCCGCCACTGTTATAGCTCCAGTCGGGCAATAAACCGCCCATGCGGTATTCGATTTCAAGATAATCACCATATTCGAGCTTCATTTTTCTCAGTTGCGGTTCTATGCCCCAGCAGGAAGAACAAATCGGATCGGTATAATAAATGACCTTTATTGGTTTGGTTGGTTTGGAAAAATGTGGCTTTTACCCTTTCCAAAGATTGAAGGGATTTCGCAAACCCCGGTTTCATAATCACAGAGCAGCACATTATTTTCATCTGTATTTTTCATGGTTTAATTTTTTATTTATTGTGTTTGATTTATTTATTTGACTACTTCGGAAGTGGCAAATTCTTCCATCCTTGTAATCAGATTATTTTCAACGGTATAAACCTGTACCCACTTTTGCTTGAGTTCCTGGCCGCTTGCTTTTACTCTTTGATGTTCCTGGCCGAGAACCACCACCATATTGTCGTCGCAAATAAATTGTTGCGGCTCAAAACTCAGCACCTCCGTTTTTTTCAGTATGCTATTAAGAAATATGGCGGCTTTTTCCGTGCCTTCAAAAATTGGGTTTGGGATTTCGGTTGTTCCGTGATAAATCCAGATCGTGTCTTCAGTTACGGTTTGTTTGAATTTTTCCAAATCGCCGCTGCCAAATGCAGCAAACATTTTTTCTACTGTTTTCAATGCTTCTGTTTTCATGTTTATTTGTGTTTAATGATTAATTTCGAAGCACAAAGTTCCCGAAGCATTATGCATCAAACAATTAGTCAGAAAAACATGACTATCAAAATCATCTAAATGAAAAGTGAAAATATTTGCGAAGCGGAAGGGCTTTTAAAAATGCTTGCCGGTAAATGGAAACCGCAAATTTTTCGTATTGCAGTCGATGGCCCGATTCGTTTCAACGCACTTTTGCGCCAGATAGAAGGATCCAACAAGCAGTCAATTGCTGTTGCTTTGAAAGAGTTGGAAGAGCAGGAATTATTGGAGAAAACGGTGATAAAATTAAAACCACTGCATATTGAATACAACCTCTCTGAAAAAGGAAAAGCCCTGATACCGGTATTCCGACAGTTGGAAAAATTGGGATAGGAAGTTTTCTCTCTTGATGGAAACTTTGATTTTTGGAAACTTTATAAATGAAAATTAAGTAACGAGAGAAGGATTACCGATCAGGAAGCAACTTTAAACTTTCAACATTGAACCTTCAGCCTTCTGCATTTTTCTTTCCACCTTTTTTAAAAAATGAAATTTTGACGGATTTTTTTCTCAAAAAAACTGACAGGTATTTCTATTTTCTGCCAAGTAAACTGATAAAATATTTTGGTACAATTATTCGTGCTACATTTGCAACCCAAATAATAAATTAAATAAATTTAACAATTATGGCAAAAGAAACTTTTGAACTCTTTGATGACAGAGTTCTGGTTAAACCGAATGCGGCTGAAGAGAAAACCGCCGGCGGAATTATTATTCCTGACACAGCAAAAGAAAAACCCCAGAAGGGTACTGTAGTAGCTGTTGGAAAGGGAAAATATGCAGAACAAACCGGAAACCTCATCCCCATGCAGGTGAAAGAAGGCGATACAGTAATGTATGGCAAATACGGTGGTACTGAAATCAGCATTAATGGTGAAGATTACCTCATCATGCGCTCTTCAGATATATTAATGAAAGTTAGTTAATTCATCCTTTAAAAAATTTAATACAAATCAAAATGGCTAAACAAATATTTTTTGAAATAGAAGCCCGCAACAAAATGAAAAAGGGCGTTGATACGCTTGCAAATGCGGTGAAAGTAACACTTGGGCCAAAAGGCAGAAACGTCGTTATTGATAAAAAATTTGGCGCTCCTCAGATTACCAAAGATGGTGTAACTGTTGCCAAAGAAATTGAACTGGAGGATCCTATCGAAAATATGGGCGCGCAAATGGTAAAAGAAGTAGCGTCAAAAACTGCAGATATTGCTGGTGATGGTACTACAACTGCCACTGTTCTGGCTCAATCAATTATCAACGAAGGTTTGCGCAATGTTGCTGCAGGAGCAAATCCTATGGATTTGAAACGCGGTATTGATAAAGCGGTTACAGCAGTTGTTGAAAATTTAAAGAAACAATCTGTAACAGTTGGAAACGACAATAGCAAAATCGAACAGGTTGCTTCTATTTCTGCTAATAATGATGAGTCTATCGGAAAATTAATTGCGCAGGCAATGACAAAAGTGGGTAAAGAGGGCGTAATCACTGTAGAAGAAGCAAAAGGAACTGATACAACTGTAGAAGTGGTAGAAGGGATGCAATTTGACAGGGGTTATGTATCTCCATATTTTGTTACCAACAGCGAAAAAATGGAAGCTGACCTTCAGAATCCTTACATCTTAATTTATGACAAGAAGATATCTACTATGAAAGATATTCTTCACATTCTGGAAAAAGTAGCTCAAAGTGGCCGTCCGCTTTTAATCATTTCTGAAGATTTGGAAGGTGAAGCATTGGCTACTTTGGTTGTAAATAAATTGCGTGGTACGCTAAAAGTGGCTGCTGTAAAGGCTCCCGGCTTTGGCGACAGAAGAAAAGAAATGTTGCAGGATATTGCTGTATTGACAAAAGGAATTGTGATCAGTGAAGAACAAGGTTACAAATTAGAGAATGTTGACCTTTCTTATCTTGGTGAAGCCACTTCCGTTACTATTGATAAAGACAACACTACAGTCGTAGGTGGAAAAGGTGAAAAGAAAGATATTGATGCAAGGGTAAACCAGATAAAAGCTCAGATAGAAAGCACTACTTCTGATTATGATAAAGAAAAATTGCAGGAACGCCTTGCTAAATTGAGTGGTGGTGTTGCTGTACTTTATGTAGGAGCTGCTACCGAAGTAGAAATGAAAGAAAAGAAAGACCGGGTGGATGATGCGCTTCATGCAACAAGAGCTGCTGTGGAAGAAGGAATTGTACCTGGTGGCGGTGTTGCTTACATCCGCGCTATTGACAGCCTTGATAAATTAAAAGGTATTAATGCTGATGAAACTACCGGTGTTCAAATCGTGAAACGCGCTGTGGAAGAGCCTCTTCGCCAGATTGTGATTAACAGCGGAATTGAAGGAAGCATCGTGGTTCAGAAAATCAAAGAAGGAAAAGCCGATTTTGGGTTCAATGCACGCACAGAAGTTTATGAAAACTTGCTTGGTGCCGGTGTAATTGATCCAACAAAAGTGACCAGGATCGCTTTGGAAAATGCAGCTTCAATTGCAGGAATGTTATTGACTACAGAATGTGTGATTTCTGACAAACCTGAAAAAGATAAAGCAGCTATGCCTCCAATGGGCGGCATGGGCGGTGGAATGGGCGATATGGGTTATTAATCCAGCCATGCGTTTCCGACGATAATAAATGTTTAAAATGAATCCCTTTGCAGAAATGTGAAGGGATTTTTTTGCGATTATTGAATGCCAAAGATTTAGTGGTAATCCTTGAAAATCAGGTAACAGTAAACGAAGAAATAATCAAAGTTTTGCTTTCGCTTAGTAGCCAGGAAACGGGAGTTTTAATTAACGGGTTCCAAATCTTTTTTGGCCAGCCAGCCGTGGGTAGATTGTCCTTTTTTATTTACATAAACTATATACACAAATCCATTTTCTTCCCTGGTGGGCACTACTACCTGGCCTTGTCCTCCCTGTAAATAAAAAGCTTTCCGCTTGCCTGAATCAGGTTCTGAATGAAACCACGCTTTGTTTACAACCGTATATCGTTGTGAAGATTTATGGATGGTTGCACTTTCATTTTTGTTCAATATTTCTTTTGCAGAAATGCTTTTTTTGTTCTCTGAAGGATTGGTTTTCGCTCTTATAGAATTTTGAGATTGCATTTGTAAAAGAGTTTTAACCGAATCATTAGTGACGTCTTGCGTATTCTGGTTATTATTCGCTTTAAAATAATTCAAATACGAAAAGCCAAGAATAATAACCAAAATCAATAGAAAAATGCCAGGAAACGCTTTACGTTTTCTGCGACGTTTTTTCAAAGGAGCAGGTGTTTTATAAAAATGATGGATCGTTTCTTTTTTTGTAGCAATAATTTTATTTCCATTTACATGTTCATTCTTTAAAACCGGATTATCTACAGATGGTGATGTTGAAATTAATTTATAATCGTTAAAATTCAGATTATAATTATTCGTTCTGATATCATTTACACTTATGAAAAAACTGTTTTCATTTGAAGCCTGTGCCCGATTTTTCCAGTTATTCAAAATAACATTCGCCTCCTTTAAATCTTCCGAAAGATGCACGTTATCCAGATCTTCATTTTTGATGGTTTCATTTATCGTGCGACTTTTCTTTGGCTTTTCCATTTTGCAAAACCAAACCTTACCGGTAGTTTCTGATGGCCTCTTATTAAAGATAAGAATGCCTGCTGCTGAATAAGATTTGCTATTGGGAAATAAATGAATTACACCTTCCAGATTCGTATTATCTACAATGTCTTTGCGGATATTTTGAATTTCAGGAAGCGCGTTTTTTAATAAACTTTCGGGTACCAATATTATCGCACGGCTTCCAGGCTGTAGATTTTTAAGGATATTATTTAATAAAATCATTTCCATATTTCCAGACGTAGCAGTGATATCATCCGTGATACTGTAAACTTCTTTTGCCGGCGGTAATAAACTGGAAATGAAAAGGGTGGTCTTTTTTGTAAGACTTACATCTGTCGAAGTTAATACCTGTACATCAGGATTCTTAATTCCATGAAGCATCATCCGCATCGCCGAAATGCGCAGGAGGCAACCATTGGGTTCGAGGCCTTTTAGCATTGTGGAAAGATCATTTTTGAAATGCGGATGATTGTTTTGCAGATATTCGGCGGCATTTATTAAAAGGCTTCCATTTCCGGTAGAGAAATCACAAATAATATCATCAGTTCGCGGTTCTGCAATGGAAATCATCAAACGGGAAATAAATTGTGGAATAAATTGTGTTTCCTCCCCAGCTTTTTCTGCTTTACCAAACAGGTATTCGATGATTGCGGATTGTGTAGCTGTATCAGAAGATTCAATCAAATTAACAAGCTGGATAACGTTTAAAAGCAATTTGGCGGTAGGCTTCAGCAGTAAAGGCCTTTTAAAATATGGGCTATATAAAAAACCGGAATGGCTGTATTCAGTCAAAAGGTCAATGATTCCGTACTGTCTGGTGAAAAGATCATGAATGGCTGATGCATGCATATCTTTCATTGTGGTCCAGCTGAATTCTTCTATTTCTTTGGTAAAAACAAAATGACCGGATTTCATAGAGGACAAATTTTTAGCAATCAAATCGTGATCATCTAATTTTTTAACAAAGAAAATATAACTGATAAGATCAAGAATGGCAACAGGCCTTAAAGTACTAACCGGCCAACAGTTATCCCATTTCTTCTCAACATCCTTTTTTAAATTTGAAGTAAGCATAATTATTAGAAATACTCTTTTATAAACAAAAACTTTGCTAAAAATTTTTTTGTGGCTGTTTTCACAATTTTTAGTGGTGGATATTTTAAAATTAATAAAAGGTTAACTGATAGATCTTATTTTTTAATGACACGAATTTCAATCACAGATTACATGAATTCTTATGCGCAGTAAAGGAAGAAATAACCCCATTTTCATTTCTTAAATAAAACTAATTTTTGAAAGCACAAACCTGGTAAAAGTATTGCGAACAAAAGAAGATAGGTAATAAGGTGTAATTCTTTTGGTATGAGGGATTATTACTAAGTAAGTAACTGAAAATCATAAAATTTCTGCTACCTTATTACCTCCAATGATGAGAAAATGAGAAAGAATCAGAAATTTCAGATAACACGAATTTCAATCGCCGATTACACGAATTGTTGTGCACAGTAAAGGAAGAAATAACCGTAATTTTCATTTTTCGATAGTACGAATTTCGGATAACACGAATTTGTTATTGCAGTGAAAAAGAAATCCCCGTGCATTACAAAGAAAACTATTTCCACTTCTTAGCCGGCTTTTTAAAAAGCGATACTGAAAAAATCAGGTAATAAAAAAACATCCACACATCAAAGAAAACGAACCAGGGAAACAAATCTTTTTCGTCCAATTGCTTCGTTGTTTTAAAAATGATAAAAGCCTGCACTACAAAGCGGATGGCAAAAGCAATCAACGTCAACTTCCAATTAAAGATGAAAAGCGATACGATAAATAATGGATAAAAAAGGAGCAATGAAAATGCGTAAAGACCTAATAAAAATTTATGAACCGGCTTGTAATATTTACTCGTTGTGTAATGGCGCTTCTTTTGTAGAATCCACTGTTTCCACGTCTTTGCCGGCTCGGATAAAGTGAATGCATCTTTATCAATTACAATATCGGTATTCCTTTTTGTTGCAGCATTATTTATAAAAAGATCATCATCGCCTCCGGGAACATGATTGTGTGCTGAAAATCCTTTGTGCCTGAAAAACACAGATTTTTTATAACTTAAATTTCTTCCTACTCCCATATAAGCGATTCCTGCTTTTGCATAAGAAAGATATTGTAGTGCGGTATGAAAAGTTTCCCATCGAATCATTTTATTAAAAATTCCTTTCTTTTTATGCATGGCTCCATAACCCAAAACAATTTCAATTCCATCATAAAAACCATCCTGCATTTTTTTAATCCAAAACTCTGAAGCGGGTACACAGTCTGCATCTGTGAGCAAAACAATTTCGTGTTTGGCGGTTTTTATTCCAATGCTTAATGGAAATTTCTTCCCGGGAATAAATCTTGCTTCCTGTTTTAATTCCACCAGTTGCAGTTGCTTAAAACTGCGCTGATATTCTTCAAGGATGTATTTACTTTCATCCAAAGAATTATCATTTACAACGATTACCTCATGTGTTGTTCTGTATTGCTGCACCAAAGCTCCGGGAAGATTTTTTACCAGGTTTGCGGCTTCATCTCTTGCGCAAATAATTACTGAAACCGGGTGTGTCTGAGAAATATTTTTTGACTTTGTTTTGAATATTGCAAGGCGCAAAAAGAAAAATAAATAGTAGAACAATTGTATAAAAGTGATTATACAAAAAGCAAGAAAAATGATATTGCCCGGATGAGAAAAAAAATCAGTCAGTTTCATTTGAATGCAAACTTACCTTCGTTCTGATTTTGTACAAAATTTAAAATGCCTATGTGGAAAAAAAAGAATATTCTGACTTATGGTATGAATAATTTAAAAAAAGGACATCAGG
>JBQCFO010000389.1:0-5735 GCA_051959055.1 Ginsengibacter sp.
GGATTGAGACCAACAGTTGTCATTCATCGCGGACATAGTTATCATTTGCCTTATACTATTCAGCAACTTCCGGAAAGCGCTAAAATAATCATGCTTGGTTCATGCGGCGGATACCAGAATTTAAAAACGATTTTAAAATATTGCCCGGATGCTCATATCATTTCTACCAAGCAAACCGGCGCTATGAATGTCAACAAACCGATCATTGATGCTTTGGATAAAACGCTTCGCGAAGGAAAAAATATTGACTGGAGGCAAATGTGGAGCGGGTTGTCAACTGATTTTAGCAAAGCACCCCGGGAAGTAAGAGAAACTTTTGAAGATTACATACCACCACAAAAGAACCTGGGAGCATTATTTATAAAAGCGTATAACAAAGAGGGTGGAGGGGATGATGAATGAGATTTTTCAAATTTTATAAAGTATTTCAGATTTCAGCATGCTTTGGGAATTCTTTAAAACATTAAGGTTTATCTGTCATCATAATGACCTGAGGACTGGATAACAGTTATCGTAATTTCTTCTTCAAAAATTTCGTAGACAATGCGGTCTTTTTTATTAATCCGTCGGCTCCAAATTTCGCCATCGAAATATTTTAGCGGTTCCGGTGAGCCTATTCCACTTCTTGGATGATTTTCGAGTTCAAGAAAAATTTTAGATATTCTTTCAATATCCGATTTTCTTCCTGATTTCTTTATCGCTTGCAAATCTTTTATAGCTCTTTTGGAAAGTTGGATTATATATTTTCCCATAAATTCCTTGCATTAACTGTAAGTAGCTCGCCGTTTGCCTTTTCTTTTCGTGCCTCTTTAATTCTTTTTTCAAGCTCAGGAAAGTCCAGAATTTTTTCGGATTCGGAACTTCTAAATTCTATCCTCATTTTTTGAAGCATCGCTTTAACCAAGGCCAATTGCTTTTCATTTTCCGGCATGACCAAAATGTTTTCCATTTGAGAAGAATTTTTTACGAATGTATAAATATTATTTTTGAGAAGAGTCTCAGCAACCTAATTCCATTAACACTGCTTAATCAACTTATTTGATCTATCCCTTAGTTTTTCTTAACAAGTAAACCTATTTCGTTTACAAGAAACTAAGAATCCTGCAACCATTCCAATGTTCCGGGTTTTCTTCGGTTTACAGTAAACAAACTTTTAAAGGCTTTTTCTATTTTCATTTTTATATTTGGAAATGAAACTTTTTTTGATTTCCTTACTTGTTGTATTCTCAAATTTTATCATGGCGCAAAGCAAAAATGAAAACCTTGTCGAATCTGTTTTAAGAAATAAAAACGTACCAGTCCTAAATGAGATTTTAAATCAGCCGGAAGAATATCGCTGCCAGATCGTCTATGTTCAAATCGATCGTGATGAAAAAAATATTCCTCATTTCACTTATTATTATTACCGCCATTTGCCTCAAGAATATTGGAATCCCGCTTCAACAGTAAAACTTCCACTCGCAGCGCTCGCCTTGCAAAAGGTGAATGATATAAATATTCCCGGGGTTAATAAATTCACTACAATTCAATACGACAGCAGTTATGAAAAGCAAACAACGGCTTATAACGATGCCAGCTCCGAAACCGGTTTGCCTTCTATCGCTCATTATATAAAAAGGGCTTTTCTCATCAGCGAAAATGATCCGTACAATCGCTTGTATCAGTTCATTGGCCAGCAAACCATCAATCGTGATTTACATACAAAGGGATATAAAGATGCCCGAATCATTCGCCAGTTTGTACCCGGACTTACCGAAGACCAAAACCGGCATACGAACCAGGTGCGGTTTTTGGATAAAAACGGAAAACTGGTTTTTACGCAACCTGAGGCATACAATAAAGATTCATTCGATTTTAGTCAAATCGTAAAGGTGGGAAATGCTTACATGACCATGGAAGACAGCATCATCAATGAACCTTTTGATTTTACAAAACATAATCGCCTTTCATTAAATGATCTGACAGATATTTTGCACTCTATCATTTTCCCTGCCTCAATACCGGAAAAGAAAAGGTTCAGATTGAAGAAAGAGGATTATGATTTTCTCAGAAAATATCTTTCTCAATATTCTTCAGAAACCAGCTATCCAAAATATGATACTACAGAATTCTTTGACAGTTATTCAAAATTTTTCTTTCGCGACAGCGCGCATCACTCCATGCCGGAAAATGTACGCGTATTCAACAAACCCGGCTGGGCATATGGATTTCTCAGCGATGTAGCTTATATTATGGATAAAGAAAATAAAGTGGAATTTTTTCTTGCCGCAACGGTTTATACAAATAAAGACGGCGTAATTAATGACGGTAAATATGATTATGAAGAAATCGGACATCCGTTTTTGTACCAGGTCGGGCAGGCTATGTACGAATATGAATTGCAGAGAAAATATAAAATCCGTCCGGATCTTTCAGATCTTATCATCCATTACGACCATCGCGATCCAAACGATAAAAGACCGGCAATAAAGGATGTAGATAATTAGGAAGCAGATTTTTTGTTCACCGGTTTAAGACATTTTCCGTCTTCCGGTTGTGCTACAACTTAATTTTTTTAAAATCAGCAAATACAAATCCGGCTTATTTGTTTATTTACTCGAAGAAATTGATGCGATTTAGTAAAAAAACCCCGGAAATTTTTACAATCCGGGTTCTCTATTTAAAAAATCGTCTTAAAATTATCTCAGCTTATGCATATAATCGTTATTGGCAAATTGCTTTTTCACATCGTGCAGGCTTCTCAAAATACTGTTGTCAATCAGTTTTCCTTCCATTTGTAAAATAAAGCCCCCAATAATGTTATCATCCACTACCGTTTCTAAAAGAACATTGTCGTAATTGGTAGAAGCTTTTATTTTTGAAATGAATGAATCAGCAAGCTCTTTGCTGACAGGAGTTGCGGTGGTCAGTTTTGCACTATGCAAATGCCGTATTTTATTAAATTGCTCAATAAAAGAAGTGATTACACCCGGTAGATTTTCCTCACGGTTTTTATTACAAAGTAATTTCAAAAACGTCTCAGTAATTTTCGAAATTTTTCCGTTGGTGATTGCGTTAATTACTTTGTATTTTTTATCCGGATTAATAATCGGGCTGTTCAGCATCAACACAAATTCACGGCTGTTGTCTACAACTGATTTTAAAAATAAAATATCATTGCGCACAGCATCCAGTTGATTAAGCTCTGTTCCAATATCTACCAGACTTTTTGCGTAGCGATGGGCTAAACGTGGGTTATTCATGTATCTTTTGTATTAGTTCAGCTCAACGTTTTGAGCAAGTTGCTTAATATATTTTTCCTGGTCTTCTTTGTTGTTCAGTTCCCTACGTAATACTTTTTCACTTACTTCGAGCACCAGGTTTCCAACCTGATTTTTTAAGTCGGTAATAGCCGCCATTTTTTGCTGATTAATAACAGTTTGTGCATCAGCAACAATTTTGCTCGTTTCTTTTCTCGCCTGTTCTTTAGCGTCCTGGATTATTTTGTCGCGGGTTTCTTTCGCTTCGCGCATCATTTGTGATCTTTCTTCACGGGCTTTTGCCAGCAATGCTTCGTTTTCATTTTTTAAAGCAGCCATTTCCTTCTTTACATTTTCTGCAGAAAGAATAGAATCAGAAATGTTTTTTTCCCTTTGATCCAAAGATTTCAAAATGGGTTTCCAGGCATATTTTGCAAGGATAAAAAACACGATGCCAAATGCGATAAGTGTCCAGAGTATTAAACCGAGTTTAGGAAGTAATAATTCCATATGTTAATTTGAAAATGTGAAAATATGAAAATGCGAAAATTAAAAAAAATACTGCATCCTCCGCCCTGTGCTTTAGATGCAGTAAAGATTTGCCCTTAGGCGCCGGTGGCAGTTTTTAAAACAGCCAATAATCCTGCGATAACCGCAAAAAGGGCAACCCCTTCTACAAGAGCGGCGGCAAGGATCATGTTAGCGCGGATTTCATTAGCTGCTTCTGGTTGGCGGGCAATACCTTCTACTGCTCCTTTACCTATCTGGCCAATACCGATACCTGCTCCAACAGCAGCAAGTCCGGCGCCGATAGCTCCACCCATGTGCGAGAATCCAGCTTCAAATAACAAGGTCATTAGTGACATAATTCTGGGTTTTGATATGAATAAAAAAGTTAAACGTATGCGTGATCTTCATGTGGCACATCGTGATCGCTTCCCTCAAAGCCCTGCCCAATAAATATGGCAGTGAGCGCTGTGAAAATAAATGCTTGTATAAATGCCACCAATATTTCAATAAAATAATCAAATACAACGAAAATGACTGAAAACGGCGAAAATCCCCATCCGGCCGCGGTACTCATTGCTCCAAAGATAAATATCAGTGAAATGAAAGCCAGGATTACAATATGGCCGGCGATCATATTTGCAAAAAGACGAATGATCAAAGCGCCTGGTTTTATTACAAAAAGTCCAAAAAGCTCTACCGGAACTAAAATTACTTTTACCAGGAAAGGCACGTCAGGCGGCCATACAATATGTTTCCAGAAATGCGGCGTGGTGCTACAAAGAATTACCACAAGAGAAATCAGGCCGAGAATTAAAGTGAACGCAATATTGCCGGCGACATTCGCGGCACCGGGAATCATTCCAAATAAGGCATTGATCAGAATAAAAAAGAAAACGGTAAGCAAATAAGGCATATATCGCTCCCATCTATTGCCCAAATTTACTTTTGCAACCTCTTCTCTTACGAATATAATGATAGGCTCCATCAAACTTTGTGCGCCTGAAGGAGCGGAATTAACGCCATGCCCTTTTTTATATTTATTGGCGATTTTGATCATTAAAATGGTAAACAAGGTTAATGCAATTAGTGTTTGTACAACATTGCGGGTCAGAGAAAAATCATACACTTTTACATTCGGATCTACTGCTACAATGGTTTTTTCGTTTTCCATACGATAACCGTCATACACCTGGTCGTGATCGTGTCCAAATCTTTTGGAGGAGAAAATAGAAAGCCCTTTTTGCGGAGAATATAAAATAACCGGCAAATAGATTGAGGCATGAAAATCTCCCACTGTAAAAAAGTGAAATTCATAAGCATCCTGCACGTGATTGAGGATTGCAGTTGTAGGGTCAAATTTTTCTTCAGTTGCTTTATGATCACCCGGTTTGTCCTGCGAAAAAGCGCTGTTTGAAAATGACAGCAAAAAAACGCTGAAAACCGCTACCAATAAAGATTTCATGCTTTTAGAGGCCATACTTCTTCTAAATTTTGCGCAAAGATAAGGTGTTTGAGGGATGATATGAAAGAGTGGCAGCATAATTTTTTATCTTTATGCATCTTTAAAAATTTTTTAACCTGGGCCTATTCCCAATTGTCTTTCCAATTTATCAAAACCAGGTTTCCAGCCCCAGTAAAACAACAAATAGTGTGAATTTCTTTTTTGCAATAGTCTTGTTATATAATTTTTCAAACATAAAGTTTATATTTATAACTATTTCTATTACCAGATTATATGATTTGCTTTCAGTAAAAGTGGGAAAGGATACTGCAGAAACGCTGACTACTTATATTGAGGAAAAGATAAAAGAGGAATTTGTTGATAATTCTAAAATGTTGGCAACAAAAGAAGATGTTGCTAACAACAAAGCAGAAATCGTCAAATGGATGTTTATATTTTGGGTTGGACAAGTTGCTGTTACCTTTGGTTTTATCCTTTCATTTCTTAAAAAATAATACTTCTATCAAACCAATCCTTTAAATTCC
>JBQCFO010000390.1:0-4184 GCA_051959055.1 Ginsengibacter sp.
ATATCTGCCTTATGCATTTACTGAACATGGTGTCACAATGCTTGCAAGTATTTTAAAAAGTCCTATTGCAAGGAAAATGAATATTGCAATTGTTCGCGCCTTTATTGCTCTTAGAAAATTTGCGATTGAATATAAAGACATCCTGGAACAACTGGATGGATTAAAAGACAGAATCAGCGGACATGATGCGCAATTAAATCAAATCTATGAAGCATTAGAAAATATGTTGGATAAAAAAGCAGATGAAGAATTGAAACTGAAACTGTGAATGACAAGAGAAAGGATAGGATTTAAAAAATAGTCCACTAAAAAATATTTTAATAAAAAAAATTAAAAAAAGTTAGTTATGGAAACTCTTGAAATAACAAAAGAAGAAAAAAAATTAACAACAAAAACATCTACTAACGTTTCCGGTTCAGTTGCAGTTTTTGAAATCCTGCTTGCAGAAAACGTAAAAACAGTTTTCGGTTATCCTGGTGGAGCTATCATGCCGATCTATGATGCGCTGTATGATTATCCAGATAGAATTGAACACATTCTCACCCGCCATGAACAAGGTGCTATTCATGCTGCCCAGGGATTTGCAAGAACTTCCGGTGAAGTGGGTGTTGTGTTTGCAACAAGTGGGCCTGGCGCTACTAATCTGGTTACAGGGCTTGCTGATGCGATGATTGATAGCACACCTCTTGTTTGTATTACCGGGCAGGTTTTTGCACACCTTCTTGGAACGGATGCTTTCCAGGAAACAGACGTAGTAAACATCACTACTCCAGTTACAAAATGGAATTACCAGATTACTGACGCTACCGAAATTCCTTCAGTTTTAGCAAAAGCGTTTTATATCGCCAAAAGCGGAAGGCCAGGCCCTGTTTTGATTGACATCACAAAAAATGCGCAAATTCAAAAATTTGATTTTGAAGGATATAAAAGTTGTAATCACGTTCGCAGTTATCGTCCAAAACCGATTGTAAGAAAAGAATATATCGAGGAAGCAGCTAAATTAATCGACGAAGCAAAAAGACCTTTTGTCATTTTTGGCCAGGGAGTAATTCTTGGTGAGGCAGAAAAAGAATTTAAAGAATTTATTGAAAAGGGTGGGCTTCCATCTGCGTGGACAATACTTGGTTTGAGCGCATTGCCATCCGATCATCCATTGAATGTCGGAATGCTTGGAATGCATGGAAATTATGGAACAAATGTTTTGACAAATGATTGCGATGTGTTGATTGCTGTTGGAATGCGTTTCGATGACAGAGTAACCGGAAGGCTTGATAAGTATGCAAAGCAGGCGAAAATAATTCATCTGGATATTGACCCGTCAGAAATTGACAAAAATGTAAAAGTAACGGTTCCGGTTTGGGGCGATTGTAAAGAGACATTGCCCATTTTAACCCAATTGATTCAAAAGAAAACACACAAGGAATGGCTGGAAAAGTTTGAGGAATTTAAAGAAAAAGAAAAAGAAAAATGTTTTGATAAAGATTTGCATCCTACGACTGAAACGCTTTCTATGGGGGAAGTAATGAATCTTTTAAATGAACTCACTGATGGTAATGCTGTAATCGTTTCTGATGTAGGCCAGCACCAGATGGTAGCGTGCCGGTATGCAAAATTCAACCAAACGAGAAGCAATGTTACTTCCGGTGGATTGGGCACAATGGGATTTGGATTACCAGCTGCAATGGGGGCTAAATTAGGCGCACCTGAAAGAACAGTCATTTGTATTGCAGGCGATGGCGGTTTCCAAATGACTTTACAGGAATTAGGCACGATCATGCAAAATAATATTAACTTAAAAATGATCATTCTGAATAATAATGTCCTTGGAATGGTGCGTCAGTGGCAGGAGTTATTTAACGAAAGAAGATATTCATTTACTGACATTGAAAGCCCTGATTTCGTGGCATTGGCAAAATCATATCGCATTGAAGGACAAAAAGTTTCTCAAAGAAGTGCATTGAAAAAGGCATTAAAGGAAATGCTGGATCATGATGGTGCGTATTTGTTAGAAGTGGCTGTAGGTAAGGAATTGAACGTTTTTCCAATGGTTCCACAGGGATGCAGTGTTGCGGAGATCCGTTTGTCTTAAAACATCTTTTTCAGAATTTAAAAACTTAAACATGAACAGTAAACCCACAAATATGTCAAATTCTTCTTTTTCCCCAACAGGAAAACAGGAATATACGATCACCGTGTATTCAGAAGATCAAATAGGTATTCTGAATCGTATATCCATTATTTTTTCAAGACGAAAAATCAACATACAAACCCTGAATACTTCTCCTTCGGAAGTACCCGGAATTCATCGCTTCAATATTGTAATCGATGAAACTGAAGAGATTATTAAAAAACTAGTCCGGCAAATTGAAAAACAAGTGGATGTTTTAAAAGCATATTATAACACGAATGATGAAATTATCTGGCAGGAAATGGCTTTATATAAAGTCCCAACCGATATCATTGCAGAAAAAGCTAAAGTGGAAAGACTACTTCATCAGTTTGGCGCAAGAGTAGTTGCTATTAGAAAAGATTATACCGTTTTTGAAACAACCGGCCATAGAGAAGAGACAGACAGACTAATTTCTGCTCTTGAACCGTATGGATTAATTGAATTTGTAAGAAGCGCTCGTGTAGCGATTATCAAAGAAAGCGAAGGTTTTCATTCCAAGGTAAAAGAGTTTGAGAAACAACAACCAGGGGAAGAAGTTATTGAAAATGAATATTTGGATAAACAGGAAGAAGTATTTACAATGTAGAAAATGGTTGAATTAATAAGAAGAAATAATAAAAACAAACATTAAACATTAAATCTTAAATCTTAAAACAAAAACATGGCGACATTAAATTTTGCAGGCACAGAAGAAAACGTTGTAACAAGGGAAGAATTTCCTTTATCAAAAGCACAGGAAATATTGAAAGACGAAGTAGTAGCAGTAATTGGCTATGGTGTTCAGGGACCGGGTCAGGCTTTGAACCAAAGGGACAATGGCATTAATGTAATTGTAGGACAAAGAAAAAATTCAAAAAGCTGGGATAAAGCAGTACAGGATGGATTTGTAGAAGGAAAAACTTTATTCGAAATTGAAGAAGCCTTGGAAAAAGGAACGATTATTTGTTACTTATTGAGTGATGCTGCACAAATTGCATTGTGGCCAACCGTAAAAAAGCATTTAACAGCAGGAAAGGCTTTATATTTTTCTCATGGCTTTGGAATCACTTATAACGATCAAACCGGCATTATTCCTCCAAAAGATGTGGACGTTTTTTTAGTTGCTCCCAAAGGATCCGGTACTTCTTTACGCAGAATGTTTTTACAGGGACGCGGATTGAACAGCAGCTATGCCATTTATCAGGATGCAACAGGAAAGGCTTTCGACAGAGTAATCTCACTTGGAATCGCCATTGGATCCGGTTATTTATTTGAAACCACTTTTAAAAGAGAAGTTTTCAGTGATCTTACCGGTGAACGCGGAACTTTGATGGGTGCTATTCAGGGAATTTTTGCAGCGCAATTTGAAGTGCTTCGCAAAAACGGCCACTCCCCTTCTGAAGCTTTTAATGAAACAGTCGAAGAATTAACGCAATCCTTAATGCCCCTTGTAGCAGAAAATGGAATGGATTGGATGTATGCGAATTGCTCTACTACCGCTCAACGGGGTGCCCTGGACTGGTGGAAAAAATTCCGTGATGCAACATTACCCGTGTTTGATGACTTGTATAAAAGTGTAGCCGCCGGCAAAGAAGCAGCTCTTTCTATTAACTCAAATTCTCAACCTGATTACCGTGAAAAACTGAATGAGGAATTAAAAGAATTACGCGAAAGCGAAATGTGGCGTGCAGGTAAAACAGTAAGAAGCCTGAGGCCCGAAAACCAGGAACCGGCATAATAAAACTCATTAAAGGTTGTCAACTTTTTGAAAGTTGACAACCTTTAAAAAAAAGAACTCAAAGAATATGATGATTCACACCAATGGAAAATCTGAGAATATTTTTCCAATTTTTGACGGGCTTGGAATAGCAGATGCTGAAGAACGTTTAAGAAAAGTTGTAATCAGGACGCCTTTAGCCTTGAACAGAAATTTATCTGCAAAATACCATTGCAACGTCTTTTTGAAAAGAGAAGATTTACAGATAGTACGGTCTTACAAACTTCGCGGCGCTTACAACATGCTGAGCACTCTAAC
>JBQCFO010000391.1:0-3370 GCA_051959055.1 Ginsengibacter sp.
TAGTGGTGACCGACGTTGCTTCTCAGCCAAACGCGCTGATTTATGAAAAACCGACCATTATCAAAGATGCAAACGGCAATCCTTATGGTATTTCCAATTACGTAGGGCAGGAAATGACGAATCCGCTAGCCTATATGCAAACCAGGTTAGGAGGTTATGGATGGTCCGACGATATCGTGGGTAATGCGTACCTGGAAGCAACACCGGTTAAAGGATTGACACTTCGTTCTTCCGTAGGTGCAAAAAAAGCGTATTGGGGCAATCAGGGGTTCTCGCCCGTATATTTATTAAGTTCCTCCGTTCAGAGTGATAAAAACAGCTACAATAAAGGTGAAAACAAATCATTTAACTGGAACATTGAAAATACCGTCACCTATAATAAAAGCATAGGCGAGCACAATTTTACGGTTTTATTAGGGCAGGGAAGTTATGTAGATAACATAGGTGGAAATGTTGGAATGACCTTTTATCGCCTTCCAATAAGTTCTTATAAAGATGCGTCTTTCAGGTTCAATGTGGGCCTTCAAAACATGGAAGGATATGCCAGCGATTTTATTGAACATAAAATTTATTCATTATTCAGCAGACTTAATTACTCTTTTGAAGATAAATACCTGTTGACCGGCATTATTCGCCGTGATGGTTCAACCCGGTTTGGTGCAAATAAAAAATATGGCATTTTTCCTTCCTTCTCCGCAGGATGGAATGTACACAATGAGAAATTCTGGAGCATGAATAACATCATCAATTCATTAAAAATCAGGGGTGGTTATGGAGTAGTAGGAAACGACAACAGTGGCGAGTTTCAATACCTGGCACGCATCGTTGGTGGTTATAATTATCCTGTTGGAAATACCGGAGTAGTAACTACAGGCTACGCTCCTGAAACTTTGGATAATCCAAACCTTCACTGGGAACAAACAGCTTCCACAGATGTGGGATTTGATGCAAGAGTGCTGGATAATTTTACTGTAACCTTCGATTGGTTCAATAAGAAAACTACGGGCATTCTGCGGCACGTAACAATTCCGGGATATGTAGGTGTTGCTGTTGACCCCTGGGATAATGTGGCAGATATGAAAAATACCGGAGTTGAACTGGAACTCGGATTTAATAAAAGAATCGGGCAGTTTAATTTATCTGTCAATGCAAACGGTTCTTATATCAAGAACACCGTTACTTATGTATCAATTGATACTAATTTTATCGGTGGTGCAGCAGGCTTCCAATCTATGGGAACAATCACCAGAATTCAGGTAGGACAACCGTTCAATACCTTTTGGGGATATAAGATTTTGGGAATTTTCCAAAACGAACAAGAGATTTTGAATTACAAAAATAAAAACGGAACTCCGATACAACCGAATGCAAGACCAGGTGATTTCAAATGGGCTGACCTGAATGGGGATGGAACCATTACCGATGGAGATTTGGATAAAACCTTCCTGGGAACCAGTCTTCCAAAATATACTTTTGGGTTTACTATCAATTTACAATATAAAGATTTCGATTTTATGGCTTTCGCACAGGGCGTTGCAGGAAATAAAATCTTCCAGGGATTGCGCAGATTAGATATTCTTACATCAAATTATTCCACTAAAGCGCTGAGCCGCTGGACAGGTGAAGGAACTTCCACTACGTTCCCACGTCTGACAGATGCTGACCCTAATGGCAATTTCAGCAAAATGTCTGATTTCTACCTTGAAAACGGCGACTACCTTCGTTTCAAAGTAGTGCAGCTTGGATACACTTTGCCGAACCGGTTATTCCGTAATGTTGGAATTTCAAGGTTAAGAGTATATGCTTCAGCTGAAAATCTGTTTACCCTGACTAAATATTCCGGTTACGATCCTGAAGTGGGTGGCGGCGTGTTTGGTATAGATAAAGGACAATATCCACAGGCAAGGACTTTTATTGGCGGAGTTCAACTTTCATTTTAACTTTTTTAATCTTATTAGTATATGAAACAAATTCGAATAAATACAGCAGTGCTTGCAGCCGTTATCCTGGTCTTGCTTGCATCATGCTCCAAAGATTTTATAACGATTCAACCAAAAGGGCAATTCCTTACAGAGAATTATTATACCAACCGCGAGCAGGCATATTCAGGACTTGTGGCTGTTTATGATATTTTGCGTAAAAATGCGGGCGGCTTTGAAAACATGATAACCATGATGAATGCCGGTTCTGATGATAACTATGCAGGAGGAGGAGGCGCTACTGATGGCGCCGGGATTCAGGGTTTTTCAAACTACACCCTTAATGCGAATATTATGCCCAAAAGCTTTTGGGCTGATCATTACCAGGGCGTGTTCAGGGCTAATATTTTATTGAATAAATTACCCAACACAAGCATGGACGCCGCCGAGAAGGCAAGATTTACAGCAGAAGCAAAGGCATTGCGCGCCACTTATTATTTCAACCTGGTAAGGATGTTTAAAAACATTCCATTAATTCTTGAACCTTTGGCTGCAAGTGATATTTATAATGTAACGCAAGCCAAGCCGGAAGAAGTATATGCACAAATTGAGAAAGACCTTTCAGAAGCGATTCCTGACCTTCCTGCTACGGTGAATCTTGCTACAGAGGGTGGTAGATTTACGAAGGTGGCCGCACAGGCACAACTGGGTAAAGTATATCTGTATGAAAATAAAAAAACTGAAGCTGCATCCATGCTTGCGCAGGTAAACGGGCCAACTCCGGGCCAGCCGAATCAATATGGCAACCATCTTTTGTCCAATTTTGCTGATTTGTGGGTTTTCACCAACAAGTTTAATGCAGAATCACTTCTTGAATGTGTTCATACCGATCAATCGAATGCAGATTGGGGATTTTGGGGCAGTAGTGCCGATGAGGGAAATTCGGCAGCTCAAATGGTAGGACCCAGAAGTTATAACAAAACCGGACCTGATGCTCCGGATATTTACACCTCCGGATGGAGCTTCAATGTATGGACGCAAAATTTTTACGATGCGATTAAAGGCGATCCACGTTTTGCATCTTCAGTTCTTGATGTAAAAGCGCTGGCAGCTGCCGGACAATGTACTTACCTTGAAGGATATCAAAATACCGGTTATTTTTTAAAGAAATTTATTCCGATGAAATCTGATATCAGAAAAGGGGGTGGTGCTGTAGAGTTAAATTTCCAACAGGACGACTATATCATTCGCCTTGCAGATACCTATCTCCTCGAAGCGGAAGCTTTGGGTGGCACAGGTACCAGAGCTCAGGCATTACTCGATGCAGTACGTGCCAGAGTTGGACTTGCTTCAGTTCCGGTTTCTATGGATGCAATCAAAAAAGAACGCAGGCTTGAACTTGCCGGAGAAGGGCATCGCTTTTTCGACCTGGTACGGTGGGGTGATGCGGC
>JBQCFO010000392.1:0-4681 GCA_051959055.1 Ginsengibacter sp.
AAACATTTTAAAGACATCCTTGATTATTATGATGATAAAGATGTTTTTGTAGTAAATAATACCAAAGTTTTCCCGGCAAGAATGTATGGTAAAAAAGAAAAAACCGGCGCTAAAATTGAAGTTTTTCTTTTAAGAGAATTGCACAGGCAAAACCGCCTTTGGGACGTAATTGTAGATCCTGCAAGAAAAATTAGAGTAGGCAATAAATTATATTTTGGTGAAAATGATGAACTGGTAGCCGAAGTAATTGACAACACTACCAGTCGCGGAAGAACCATTCGTTTTCTTTGGGATGGAACAGAAGAAGAATTTAGAAAAATGTTGTATTTCATGGGTGAAACACCTTTGCCAAAATACATCAAGCGCAAACCGGATGAAGAAGATCGTGAAAGATATCAAACCGTTTATGCAAAACATGAAGGCGCAGTAGCCGCACCAACTGCCGGCCTGCATTTTAGTCCTGAACTGATAAAGCGTTTGGAAATCAAAGGTGTAAAATTTGCAGAAGTTACTTTGCATACCGGCCTTGGCACATTCAGACCGATAGAAGTAGAAGACCTGAGCAAGCATAAAATGGATGCGGAATATTATCGCATAGATGAAGAGGCGTGCAGAATTGTAAATAAAGCAAAAGAAACCGGCCACCGCATTTGTTCGGTGGGAACCACTACCATGCGTGCCATGGAAACTTCTTTTACTGCACAAAAATTATTAAAACCATCAGAAGGCTGGACCAATCATTTTATTCATCCGCCTTATAATTTCAATCTTGCAGATTCATTAATCACCAATTTTCATTTGCCTAAAACAAGTCTGTTAATTATGGCTTGTGCATTTGCCGGTTATGATTTGATGATGGAAGCATACAAAAAAGCCATCAAAGACAAATACCGTTTTTTCAGTTATGGCGATGCAATGCTGATTATTTAAAACAGAGCTTTTTCAATGAAAGAATTTCCGGCTGGTGAGAAGATCATCAGCCGGTTTTGTTTTATGGTAGTTCTGTATTTTTCAGTAAAGAAAGAAATAAAGCCATTTTATGTTCTGCCGAAATTCATTTGTTTCAAGCAATCTTCTCCTTTTGTAAATACTCAAAAATGCACCCGGCTTTTTTTAAATTTAACGAGGGAGTTCTGTTGTCGCTAAACTGATCGTAAGTAAGCGCATTTATTTCATCAGCAGAAAAATTTAAGGTGCTTTCCGGTTTTCGTTTTGTAATAATACCGAGTCAGTGATCACAATCCAATACAAATACATTGATATCCTGTCGCTGCGATCTGAGATGAATGATTGTTTTCCACAGAACTTAATCAGTTTGATTCTATCCGTGTGGGTATTTCAATTTTTCTAAACTTTAGCTTCTGTAAATTTGGTATAACACTTTGGACAAATATATGTTCAAATTCACAAAAAATTATTCATCATTCAATTTGCACTTTTTTCTGAAGAAGAACCTTTTAAAGTTTCCAGTAAAGAAACAAATAAGGCAAATTTAAATTCTGCAAATCCAGTGAATTTGCTTTTGAAAAACATAACTTTTTGAATAAAAAAGCGTATTTTTTATTAATACCTGCACATGGTTTTATTCGTGTATTGACTTACCTTTGCAACCCGTAAATCAGAAAAAATTATGAGTGGTGCATTAAAAGAAGTAAGGAACCGGATAAAAAGCGTTCAAAGTACCCAACAAATTACCAAAGCCATGAAGATGGTAAGCGCGGCAAAGCTGAGAAGGGCGCAGGATGCCATTATCCAGATGCGGCCTTATGCACAAAAGCTTCAGGAAATGCTCGGCAACATTGTGGGCAATGCTGAAGGAGATATAAACCTGGCGCTTGCCAAAGAAAGGCCGGTCGAAAAAGTGCTGCTGATAGTGATTACCAGCGATCGCGGACTATGCGGAGGTTATAACAGTAATCTCATCAAATTGGCAAAGCTGGATATCCATGAAAAATATGCAACGCAGTTTGCCAAAGGAAACGTGCAAATCCTGCCTTTGGGAAAAAGAGGTTATGAACATTTTTCAAAAAATCATTATAATGTAATTGACCGTTTCTGGAATATTTTTTCTGATTTGTCTTTTGAACATGTGGCAGAAGCAGCAAAATACGCAATGGATGCCTTTTCGAAAGGAGAAATAGATGCTGTAGATATTGTTTACAGCGAGTTTAAAAATGCGGCCACTCAAAAATTTATTGCAGAACCATTCTTACCGGTAAAAAAATCTGCGCCCCAAAAAGGCGGTACTAAAGCCGATTTTATTTTTGAACCTGGTAAAGAAGTTTTGTTACAGGAATTAATGCCAAAAATCCTGAACACACAATTGTATAAAGCAATTCTTGATTCACATGCAAGTGAACATGGCGCGCGAATGACGGCAATGGACAAGGCGACAGATAATGCAAATGAACTTTTGAAAGTGCTCAAAATAAGTTACAACCGTGCAAGACAAGCGGCTATCACCACAGAGCTTACCGAAATCGTAAGCGGAGCTGCAGCATTGCAAGGTTAGAATTAGCTAATCAGCTAATTAGCTAATCAGCCAATTATTATGGAATTAAGCGTCATCATCCCACATATTGAAGCATTGATTTTTGCCAGCGAAAAACCTTTGGCATTAAACGATCTCGTTGAACTGCTCAACAATGCGATGGGTTTTATTGAAGACCGAGCTACTCCGGATCAGGTAGAAGCCGCTGTAAATGCCATCAAAGAAAAATACGATTCTGAATTTTATGCATTTGGCCTGGTAGAAAGCGGCGGCGGCTGGCAATTTCTTACCAAACAGGAATATCACAAAACAATTGCTCAACTGAACGGCGACAAATTTCTTAAAAAATTATCTGCAGCCTCCATCGAAACCCTTTCCATCATTGCCTATAAACAACCGGTTACAAAGTCAGAGATTGAATTGATTCGCGGGGTGAATTGTGATTATGCGGTTCAGAAACTTTTAGAAAAAGAATTGATTGTGATTTCCGGAAGAAAGGAAGATGCGGTAGGAAAGCCGTTGGTTTATGCTACTTCCAAAAAGTTCATGGATTATTTTGGAATTAATTCGGCAGATGATCTTCCTAAAATAAAAGAGATTCTGAGCCAGGAAATAACCGAAGCAACAAAAGTTGAAAGAGAAGAAAATATAGAAAACAAAGAAGAAAATCGTGAAAATGTACATGTGGAGACCATAGATGAAAGAAATGAAACAAAAGATGATTCGACGGAAACGCCAGAATCATTTTTCAAAAAAACTTCTTGATTTTTAATTAAGACTTCTGCCTTTTTTTCTATTTTTACAAATTTTTCAATTTCTCTTTTAAATGTTTTTCACTTATTTTATCCTTCTAATAAATGTCTGAGGTGTTATCTCATAATCAACTTACTGCCATCGCTGATGAATTTGGAACTCCGGTTTATATTTATCATGCCGAAAAAATCGCCGAACAATATCAGAAATTAAAAAATGCTTTCGCCGGCCAGGATGTAGTTTTCTTTTATGCATCGAAGGCGTTGACCAACATTAATGTGCTGCGTTACATAAAATCGCTTGGTGCTAATGTAGACTGTAGTTCCATAAATGAAGTAAAACTTGCACTGCACGCAGGCTTCCCAAAAGAAAGGATTTTATACACTTCCAATGGGATTGCTTTTGAAGAAATTGAAGAAGCTAAAAATCTGGGTGTTCATATTAATATTGACAGTCTCTCCAACCTGGAAAAATTTGGAAAAAAGTTTGGACATTCTTATCCGGTTGGAATCAGGTTACGTCCTAATATTTTAGCGGGAGGAAATCTTAAAATCTCCACTGGGCATGATAAAAGTAAATTCGGAATTCCGGTTGACCAGTTTCAAAACATCATTGAATGTGTTGAAAAAAATAACCTCTTTATCCAGGGGCTACATATTCATACCGGAAGTGAAATAAAAGATGCAGATGTTTTTGTAAAAGGAATAGAAAAGCTTTTTGATATCATTCCTCATTTTAAAGAACTTGAATTTATTGATCTGGGAGGCGGCTTTAAAGTTCCTTATAAAGAAGGGGATTCAGAAACCGATATGCATCTGCTGGCTCAAAAAGTAAAAGAAGCATTTGCAAATCATCCGAATCCGCAACATTTGCAAATCTGGTTTGAACCTGGAAAATTTTTAGTTAGCGAAGCAGGATATTTTGTAACGCAAGTAAATGTATTGAAAGAAAGTTCTTCAACCACATTTGCAGGTATCAACAGCGGGTTCAATCATCTGATAAGGCCGATGTTTTACAATGCGTACCACCGAATCGAAAACATCAGCAATGACAGAGGACCGAAAAAAATCTACACGGTAGTGGGATATATTTGTGAAACAGACACATTTACTGAAGATCGTGAGATCAATGAAATCAGGGAAGGGGATTATCTGGCTTTTTACAATGCCGGAGCTTATGGTTTTGAAATGTCTTCCAACTTTAATTCACGCTTGAAACCGGCAGAAGTATTGGTGAAAAACGGTAAAGCGGTTTTGGTAAGAAAAGGCGATGTATTTGAAGATTTGTTGAGAAACCAGGTGGAAGTACAGGGTTTAGAATAGTTTAGGTGAGTAGAGAAATTTGAAGTGTTTATATTAGAAGGATTAGGATAGTTTAGGAAAATAAGAAACTGTGATATTTGTTTGTTTACTGACAAGATAAGAAGGACTAATATTT
>JBQCFO010000393.1:0-2015 GCA_051959055.1 Ginsengibacter sp.
CATTACAATAAATATCGAAATTCTAAGAAGATTGATAAAAGTGGATTGTCTGCCAGATAAAAATGAAGCTAATTTTTTCATATGGTTAATAATATTGATTACGGGGCTACGAGTCAAAAAATATCCGCCTAATGTACCAAAATTTCTACGGATATCATATGAGCTCCGTCAGAAAATGACTTTTAAATTACGGCTGGCATGGGATTAAATTAGTTTAACGGTTTATTGCTAATAAATTCGCCCATCTCTGCCCTGGCGCGCCAATCTTTTGCTACCGCGAAGAACGGGGGAAAATCCGTTGTAATCATTCTGTTATGGCATATTTGTTGACAAACATTTCAAAGCAGCCTTAATCATTTTTTACGCTTAAATAATTTATCATGTCGGAAAAAAATCAGCATAAGAAGACAGTTGACAAAGAAGAACAGATTGAACAGCACAAAAAATCCAAAAATGCCAGTTCGTCAAAAGACAAACCCCATCATTCGAATAAAAACGTAAAGAAAACCGGTACGAAGGATGATGACTGGAATGATCCAACCGGTAATTCACATTTAGCTAGTTAGAATTCCTTTGTTAAAAATGGCTTAGTTCATTTTGTTGGTGAAGTTGCTTTCTAAACCAACAAAGGGCTCTTTCATTTATAGGAAACCACGAAGGGAGGAGAAAAAAAAGTTTATTATTTATTCGTTTGCTGATAGAATTCCTTCCGCACGACATTACGTTCTAACTTATTTGCTTTTTCTTTTTCGCTTGTAATGAAGTTGCATTAACCCGGTTTCAAATGATTTTGAACTAATCAATTCAAGTTCTTGTTCAGGTCTGTTATCTTTGAAAAGCCTGGTTCCGTTCCCCAGTAAAACCGGAATAACTGAAATAATAAACTCGTCTATAAGGTCATTTATTAAAAGGTGATTTATTATTTCGGCACCGCCGTCACAGTAAATATTTTTCCCATTCCCTGATTTTAGTTGTTTTACTAATTCAGTTAAATCTCCGGTGTAGAAAGTTGTTCTCCCTACACCTGGTTTTTCGGTTCGGGTTACAACATAAATGTTTCTGCCTCCATTGTCGTAATGAGAAGAGCCAATTTCTTTAAGCACATAATCATAAGTTTTTCTACCAACAATTATTGTGTCTATGGTAGCTGTAAATTCAGAGTAACCATAGTCTTCTCCTTCCTTTCCTACTAATTTCAAAAAACTAAGGTCATCATTAGGTTTTGCTATGTAACCGTCCAGACTTGCTGCTATAAAAAGTGATAATGTTCGCATTGTGATGTTTTGCTATGATTTGCCGTAGCCGTTTTCAAATATCATTCAGCTTATGGTTTCTTTTATCGTTCAATAGACCTTTGCCCGATAACGTACAAAAGTAGATGATTATTCCTTCAGCCCACTTCATGCAAAGCGATCTAAAACCTGCCAGGTCTTTTCCTGTAAAACGTAATTGCAAATTTTGATTTTTTTGCCAAAATCTGAAACTAGTAACACTCGTGCTGATACGGGTTTAATAACGCTCAGACACAGGTCGGGAGATCTGCGCCAGATTCTATATCAGTGTTTGAAATACTGCCAATAAATAAACCACAATCAGCAAAGTCATTTCTGAAATATGAAAGATGATCATTTTTTTTCGAACTGTTTTTAATTCCGTTTCTACGGATTGCCCGTTTACCAACTTCCCTACCAGCACACGTAATTTATTTCCATTCGGCCTGGCAACCAACATCCCGTTTAATACCAAAGCTATTACCAAAACCATCTTTATGATAAACCACCACTGGCCCACTACTGCCCAACTCAATGCTTTTAACATCAGAAAACCACTCAGAAGCATTAATAGCGTTCCGGCCTGGATGATTGCCGGATACTTACTCATGAGCGGCGCTAATACAGAAACTTTTTCCGGTGATTGATGAACGTGCTTCCAGATTTGATTTTCAAGAACAAGTCCTCCAACAGAACCGCCGGCTATACACGTAATTCCGATAATGTGAATAAAAAGCCCGATAG
>JBQCFO010000394.1:0-2383 GCA_051959055.1 Ginsengibacter sp.
AGGCCGCCAATGATATTGGTAGCATGACCTGTAGAAGATTGGCGCACAATAGTAAGCACAGGCCTTTTGCCCATTGCTGTATAAAAGTCGGTTATAAAACTGTTTAAAGTTCCTACTACCAAACCAACTATTATCGCTCCAAACACACCATATTTGGTAAACTCATAATTTCTTAAAGTCATGGTGTCAGGTAGCAGCCACATTACTAAAAAATATGCAGCAATTGCTGTGATGACGATGGTTCCCCAGTTGCCCAGGTTCAATGCTTTTTGTACAACGGAAGTATGTAAACCTGAGCTGTCAGATATTTTTACGAAAAATGTACCGATGATTGAAAAAATAATTCCCATTGAAGCAATCAACATTGGTAATAATATCGGCGCCATTCCGCCAAAAGCGTCAGCAGAAATTGTTTCTCTTCCCAAAACCATGGTTGCTAAAATAGTAGCCACATAAGAGCCAAAAAGATCAGCACCCATTCCTGCCACATCACCTACATTATCGCCCACATTATCGGCTATCGTAGCAGGATTGCGCGGATCGTCTTCCGGAATTCCGGCTTCTACTTTACCTACTAAATCTGCTCCCACATCCGCAGCTTTTGTATAAATACCACCACCCACGCGGGCAAACAAAGCGATACTTTCTGCACCGAGACTGAAACCGGTTAAGATTTCAATTGTCTTTTCCATTTCAAAACTATTGGCAAGCGCTTCCGGGGCAAAAATGGCTTTTAAAATAATAAATAAACCACCCAACCCTAAAACCGCTAAACCTGTAACACCAAGTCCCATCACACTTCCGCCAGTGAAAGAAACATTTAATGCTTTGGATAAACTGCTTCGTGCTGCTTGTGTGGTGCGTACATTCGCCTTGGTAGCCACTTTCATTCCGATATAACCGGCGAGTGCGCTAAAAAAGCCTCCACAGATAAATGAAATAGCAATAACCCAACTGCTATTGACGCTGCTATAACCCATAATCCCCAACAAGATTGCTGCGATTACGACAAAATAGGAAAGGATTTTCCATTCTGATTTTAAAAACGCCATGGCGCCTTCAGCAATATAAGTGCTGATCTCTTTCATCCGCTCATTACCGGCATCTTGCTTACCTACCCATGTAAACTTTATAAAGGTGTAAAGCAAACCAACAATACCCATTGCGGGTATCACGTAAATCAAATTATCCATATAGTTTTTACTTAATTTTTTGGGCTGCAAAAATAGGGTAAAAAGGCAATATTAAAAATGTTTCCATTCAGTAATAAGGGAAGTTTTTCATTCCTGAAAAAAAGATGTTTTCAAAGGGTTGACTTTTTCAAAATCAGCAGTGATTTTTAAAGGCAGTAAACGAATACCTACCCGTCTGGTCAGGCGGGAATAAAGCTGATTCTTGTTTTCTGTTTTATTTGATATACTACTTTTTATATTTAGAAAAATTAAAAATAAAGCACTAAAGAAGACTTGAAAAGGTGCTTGATGAAAAATAGTGAAAACAAAAGAACAAAGGTAATGAGGTTTGATTTATTTAGTATCCGGATTATTACTAAGGTTTTAATTATATAGTTATACAGTTTTACAAAAAGCTGGCAGGCAACATTATTTACCTTAGTAACCGAATCCACAAATTTCTAATTCACCTTATTACCTATTTTCCACAAAAAATGAGGTAGAACCATTAAAACTGTGTTCGACGAGCATTATTTTCCGGACCGGTTGGTGAAGACATAACCGTGGTTATAGTTTTGTGAAGGCAGTAAACGAATAAATAAAGCTGATTCTTATTTTCTGTTTTATGCGAATCATTTCCGCTGACGAACTGTAGCAATAATAATAAATGATGTGAAAGCCGAAGAAGGTAATTTAATAAAAACTGCCCTAACTGATACTTCTTCTCCTTTGAATTGAAAGTGAACTGATGGTGTTTTACCTCTTTGTGCTTTAAAGCAAAATACAGCGTTATGAAAAGAACGCAAGAAGCGCATACTGATCATTTACCTAAAAAAAAATAAAAAAAAACTGAATCTAAAGAGGGACGAGAAACGAAATAGCTTTGATGACTTTGGAACGCGACTGTTCATTTAATATTTTGCAGGAATAATGACGTCTTCATGCTTTTTTGGAGGCTATTGAAAAGGAATCTGTTAAATCATGGTTTAAATACATATTTTGCACAAAATAATGTCAGTAAATGAAGGATCGTAAATCTCTATACCTGTTAATTTTTGCATTAATAGTAGTCACGGTTGCTATTACACTGATTTCTGTTTGGGGATACCGTTTTTATTTTTCTAAAAAAGCTGCTCAACCTATATTGCAACCGAAAAAAACAAACCAGCATCCGGCTCTTTTAAATTCAGAAATTCAGGAATTGAATAATC
>JBQCFO010000395.1:0-18942 GCA_051959055.1 Ginsengibacter sp.
TTCGCAGTCAATGAAAAGTTCATCTCAGAATATCCGTCATTTGGAAAGCGGCTATCATTTTTTGTATGGGCTGTCATCGCCATTGTCGCTACTATTTTGCTGTTCCTGGTAATAGGCGACCTGGGGCCGGCCATCATTTGCTGTTTCACTTTCATTATACTTTTCTCTTTTTCGCGTGGAGATTTTATACAGGTTGTTGCTACCATGCTCCTGTATGCGCTTAGTATTTGGATCTTCAAAAATGTGTGGACGGCCACCGGTGTCATAGTAGGAGCGCTGATCCTTTTTATGCTGATTGGCAAAAAGAGATTAAGTGAATCATCCATAATGGCGCTGGTAGTGGTAAGCGGATTCCTGTTGCTCGACCAGGTACCGGTTTTGGCCAAAATAATACCCGGTCCCATACACAGGTTAGTAGATCGAAAAGCCATCTGGTCTGACCCATGGAATAACCAGGTATATGGTGGCGACCAGGTAGCCAATGGTATCTGGGCGATTTCTACCGGTGGTGTCACAGGGCAAGGTGCTGGTGAGGGTTTTGGCAAAACGATCCCTGAAGCCCATACCGATATGATTCTTCCTGCGATTGGCGAAGAATTCGGCTGGGCAGGTATTACGTGCATCTTTATTTTATTTCTCGTGTTGCTGCATCGCTCTATTATCATTGGAAGGCAGGCGGGACCACCCTTTTTATTTTACCTGTGAGCCGGCGCAGGTATTGGGTTATTTGTACAATTTCTCCTGATCGCAGGAGGTTCTACCGGTGCCCTGCCACTGTCGGGAGTAGCATTGCCTTTTACCAGCTACGGCGGTACATCACTTTTATGTAGTATGGTGGCAATAGGTTTTTTACTGAGCGCATCCCGTTTGAAGGGAACGCAGGCGCAGATGGCCTACCTTTCCCGAAGGCAGGATAAAAATCTTGTCCCGGTATTACTTGCTGCCTGTGCAGCCATTGTGCTGCTTATTGTTAACGTGTCCGGCTATACGTTCAACAGGAAAAAATGGATTGTGGAACCAGCGCTGGTAGCCGACCGCAGTGGTGTACGCATGTACAGCTATAATCCAAGGATCAGCATCCTGATGAACCGGTTGCAGGCAGGAAATATTTATGACAGAAAGGGCCGGCTGCTTGCCTCCAGCGACCTGAACGTAGTGCAGCGGCAGAAGGATTCGTTGCTCACTCTCGGTATACCCCGCGAAAGCATTGAATCCCTTTCTTATAAAAGACAGGACCGGTATTATCCATTTGGAGCGTACCTGTTCTTCTGGACGGGTGATGCAAATACAGGCGTGTTCTCCGGCGGCAATAACGGGTATTTTGCCGAATACGCCCATGCGGCCGAACTCAGGGGTTTCCCTGCGCCAATTGAAAAATACGAAGTGAGCGCCGATCGCTACCGCGAAGAAAAATTCTTACCCGTATCGGGTACCGAGATGACAGTGGCTAAAAGAGATTTCAGCGCCCTCGCTGATCTACTCTCCTCGGGTATTAACAGCGCCCAGGTTGCTGAATTTAAAAAACGTAACCGGAACATCACACTTAGCATCGATGCAGCGTTGCAGACAAAGATCGAGCTGGCACTACAAGGGGATGATACCGTTAACAGGAAAGAAGTTTCAGTGGTGGTAATGAAAGACAACACTGGTGATGTGCTGGCATCTGCCTGCTGGCCATTGCCGCCGGTAAATGATTGGGAGAAGCTTACGCTGCCGCAAAATGCACTCAATAAGTTACCCGGATGGAATGTAAACACCGACATCGGATTCACACATGCCACCCAGCCTGGCTCTACAGCCAAGCTTGTTACTGCTATGGCTGCGGTCAATAAGCTCGGAGTAGCGGCAGCCAAAAAAACAATAAGAGTCTATCCAAAAGATCTAATAAGGGTAAACGGCCCCGAACCGGATCAAGCGGGCCTTATCACTATGGAGAAAGGCATTGTAAAATCCAACAACTCATTCTTCATACGGCTGGCCAATGAAGAACAATTGCAGGAGCAAATGGTAAACCTGTACATGCAATCCGGTATGTTCCTGGGCGGTGTTGGCGGCTATTATTTTGAAAATGATCATAACAATACTGCTCAACAGGAAAAGTGGAGAAAGTTTTGGCGGGAAACCCAATTTAAAAGCCTGCAGCGTTATGACCCCAACAACATACGCCGCACAAGAGCGATTGGCATTTCCGGCATGGCATGGGGACAGGGTGCACTGGTTGCCACGCCTGCATCTATCGCACGCATTGCTTCCGGGATCGCCAATAACGGTATCATGATACCTTCCCGCTATGTGCTTGACGTAAATGGTCACGCGACGCAACCGAACCAGGGCATTGCAATTGCCAGCGATCCTGTGTATGCACAATACCTCACAACGTATATGAGGGAACAAAGCGCTCCGAAAAAACAGCAATTTGGAATCTATGTTGCCGGTAAAACGGGAACGCCTGAAAGAATCGTAAAAGGTGGAAACATCAACGATGGATGGTATGTCTTTTTTGCCCCTTCAGCTAACGACACCGGCCATGTTGTGGTTTGTATCCGTATCGAAGGAACCAAGGGTTCCAGCGATGCCATGGGGCTGGCGGGCGCGCACATCATTCCTTTGTTGCTGGAAAGTAATTACATAAAAAGTTTTGATCCGTTCACAAAAGCGGAATTGCCGCCGGTTGATAATACGAATGATCTGACCATTCGTCCTACGACTCATGATATACATTAACTCATTAAAAAAACAACATTGATATGCTCAACTTATCTAAAGAAAAATCGCCTGATGTAAAAAGCATTCGTCATATCCTGTTGCAAAACATCAAGGAAAAACTGCAACGCGTACAGGGAGGCGAAGGGGGAAATATAATGGGTATATACCTTTTTATCAATTGCAGTGAATATGACAAACACCTGTATGAGTCTGCGGTATATTCCGGCATTCCCGGGAAATTTAAGACAGAAGAAGTGCAGAAGATCGCTGACGACTATGCCATTAGCTTATCCCCGTCTTTCAAATTGGAGGTTTCTTTTACCAACCTGTTTCCACCACAAGCCGAACTGTTGAACCAAATGGATGCGGCCATTTTTATATCCACCAAGAGATCAGGTTTAACCAATAAACAAAGCAGCGCCTTCATAAAGGTGTTGAATGGAGAAGCAGAACAAGATACTTACCTGCTCGATTCCTCCGGCGGAAGGATCAATATCGGCCGCGAATCAAGGGTGCAGGCTGCCGGAAATTATGTAAGAAAAAATACGATTGCCTTCAGGCCTACTGACCGCAACCGAGCGGTAAGCCGCCAGCATGCGCATATCGAATGGGAAGCCGACAGCAATTCATTTTTGATTTTTGCTGACGAGGGTGGAATACCACCGAATAATAAAGTAAAGATACGTACTGCCGAAGGCATTTTAATAAAAATTCAGGCAATTGAAGTTGGCCACCGCATGCAGGAAGGCGACCAGGTGATCCTGGGTGATATGGCTGTATTGGAATTCACGTATTCTGGACAAGAGTAACGATGGCAAAAATTTTTACGATATCAGAAGGTTTGGAAAATCTCGGGGCGTTGAAATCCGGAGGGCAGGGCTCCGTGTATAAAGCCAGAAAAACCGGCGAGATCATTACGGCGATCAAGATACTTCCCACACCGATTGCCAGCGAAAATGATAACGACAAACATTTTATTTCTTTTCGCAACGAAGTGGAAAAATTGAAGCGGGTAAACGAAGTTCCCAACCCAAACGTAGTAAGCATCATCGCATCGGGAATCACCAGCTCAGGCAATCTTCCTTTTATTGAAATGGAATACATTGAAGGACCTGACCTTGCTGAATTGCTTCAGTCTCCTTATGATCCGGTTTTTACAGTGAAAGAAACGCTGAAGGTGGCTGACCACCTGGCCAATGCCCTGGCACATTGCCACCGCGCGAATATCAAGCATGGAGATATCAAAAGCAACAATGTAAAATTTAACCAGCGCACGGGTAACTATGTTCTCCTGGATTTTGGGCTCTCTGTAATGTCTGATGAGCAACGGCGCACCAGCGTCCGTTATGCAGGAGCTATAGAGTTCATGGCGCCGGAGCAAAATACCGGGGAAACGCTTACTGAAACTGATGTGTATAGTTATGGAATTATCCTCTTTGAACTGCTGACAGGCACTGTTCCTTTTCCCCTTGCCAATAAGGGGGAGATGGCGCGCAATGCAGTGATGCTGGCTCATATGGAGCAGCTGCCGCCGGATATCATTACGCTCAGGCGCAATGCCCTCCCAAAGGACTGGAGTGCCGATAAGCAGCAAAGGGAAATGGAGATCCCCATATGGCTGTTGAGCATGATCTATAAATGCCTTGAAAAAGATCCCGGCAAACGGTTTAAGAATGGCTGCGAGCTGCAGGAATTTATCCAGCGGGGTACCATCAGTGATGAAAGGAAAAAAGCCATTGATAATTTTAGGGAGCAACCGGCAAAGGCGGGGGGAGATGAGCCTGGATTGAGAAAAGAAATACTGGTATTGCAAACTGCTCTTGCCAAAAAGGAAAACCTGGTCAAAGACCTGCAATATGTTGTTGAAACCCGTGACCGAGAATTGATAGAAGCACGGCGTTATATAACAGCAAGGCGAAATGGCGTGTCAAAATCCGTTTTTTTCCTGGTATTTATCATTGCCCTTGGACTGGGTGGCTTTGCAACCTATGATAAATTCTACAAGCCGGGCAAGCGTGTTTCTGCGGACACTATGACAAATGTTGAAAACAAATTAGAGGCAACTACCGACCCAACCACAACAGCTCCTGTTGACCCGGCCAGCAATAAATTAATAAAAAAACACAAGAAAAGGCCCCACAAAAAGCCGAATACGCCCGTTGCCAATCCCAACAAAAGGCCGCTTAAAAAAACCACACCTGTTACCGATTCCGGTAAGTATCACCGTCGCCAGGGCGAGACATATGCGATTCTAAAAAATACCTATTTTTATAACGCTCCCGATACAACCAAAAGGAGTGATGTCTACCTGACAGCTGGCGATGCTACCCTTACCCTCAAGGAAGAAAGCGGCGACTTCCAATACGCGATCTTTATCGACGCGGATGGAAAGCCTATTAAAGGCTGGCTGATGAAAAAAGATTTTAAGCCGGAAACGGAGTACTAATGGTTGAGTCCTGAGTTACAAACGTCAGGACAGCAATACTTTTTTTTGAACATTCTACTTTAGCTGTAGCTTGTGAGAGCGCTTTGCCAAGTTCAAGGAAAGCTGTTTTGCTTTTTCTTTTGCCTTGATGTTTCTTCGACGGTGCTCACAAGAAACGACCCCGAATTCGTCGGGACAAGAAAACCCGATCGCTCTGCGCGTTTTTCCTTACCTGCGCACGGCAAAATCCGGTAGATAGATAGGTGAAGCCGCCGCATGTTTCCCTCGCTCAACACCAAAGGGCTCTTTCATTTATTAGGAAGACCGGCAAAAGAGCAAATTTTTTTGTGCCGTGGCAATCTCATTTTATGAATGAGGGGTGATTTATTGGGGAGATTGCCACATCGCCTGAGAGGATTACTGTAAAGGATGATGATTCAGAAAGGCGATTCGCAATGACGTACTGATGTAAGCCTTTAGTTTTGGCAAAGCCGTCAAGGCATTTTTTTGTCAACCCTTGCACAACTAATCTTCACTTCTTAATGGTTAACTATTGAAAGATGAATCAACCGGAATTTCGCTTACATCACCTCTACGATGATCTTCCAATCCCCATAAAGAATATTGAATTTCCGAATTTTCATCTAATAGCCATTAGTAAATTTCTTTTATCGGAATCGTTACCAAAACCTCGCAGCCTTTGCCAGGTGAGGACTCTATTTTGATTTTACCACCAAACAATTCAGCGCGCCTTTTCATATTGGAGAGCCCGATACCTCTTTTAACTTCACTGACATTAAATCCGACACCGTTGTCCGCTATGCGCATTTTCAGTTTGTCATTATGCACCAGCACATCTATTTCCACTAAAGTACCGTTCGCATATTTGATAATATTTCTTAACTGCTCCTGTAATATTCTGTATAAATTCAACTGCACATCACGATTTACAGGGTAGGTTTTAATCTTGTTATCAATATACATTGAAATGTGAGACGTATCATCAAGATAGAAAGTTTTCACCAAACTTTTAAAGGCTTCTTCAAGGCTGGTATTGTTGAAAAACGCGGGGGCCAGCCGATGAGACAGGTTTCGAATCTCTTCAGTTGCCAGCTTAATAGAATGCTGCGATTGGTTAAACAATCCGATAGCTGAGGGATCCAAAGAACGTTTTAACATTCCAAGACTCATTTTTGCAGCAGCAAGGATCTGGCATACATTATCATGCAACTCCCCTCCTATTTCATAACGCTCATCTTCCTGAGCTTTTATGATGGCCCTCGTAATTTTATGTTCACTTTGGTTTCGCTCTGTAACATCTATGGAAATCGATAAGATATCCGTTTTATCATTCAAAATAAGTGGAGTATAGTATATTTCAACTTCAATTATCTCATTTGGTTTTTTCATATGCCTGGAGTGTCCCGTGTAGACCTTGCTTTGTTTAGCATGCTCACTTATTTCGTGCATCCAACGTGATATACTTTCTTTAATTTCCGGAATATCCTCTTTTGGACTGATATCAAAAATCGTTTTACTGGCAAACTCCTCTTTGCTAAAGCCGTAATGTTTGATGGCCGCGTTATTAACCAGAAGGAACCGATAGGTTTCTGAATCAATAACCCACATGGGATTAGGAGCCATGTTAAAAAGGTTACGGAACTTAACTTCTGAAGCAACAAGCGATTCCTCTAATTGTTTTTTTTCTGTTACATCATTAAAAAAACCAATAGATCCTATGAACTTTTTGTTTTTATATTCCAAAAGAATATTGCCTTCCAGATATATTTTTTTGCCGCTTTTACTTATAAATACTTTGTGGACATTCATGATCACATCTTCAAAACCTGGAAGCGGTTTATTTAAATTTTGCGATGGATCTGCAAGTATATCGTTTAGGCTCAGATTAGCAAGTTCTTCATCAGTATATTCAAACGTTTTTTTAAATGGTTCATTTGCATAAATAATTTTGTCATTCGCATCACATTTTTCAATTATTTCACTCGTTTGTTCAGAAAACATCCAGTATTTACGCTCATTAATAGCTAAAATCGAATTTTTATTGCTCATTACCTTTACGGTTCTACCGATAATAATTCCCATTATGACCAGTAATACGATTAAAGCTGTACCCGTCACCTGGTTTAATTTTTCAATCTCCGAAAATTTAAGGTTTGCTTCCTCAATCATGAGAGCGTCGCGTTGTTTTACATACTCTGCCAGGGAAATATTGGCATATTGAAAATCTTCAAATAAATCGGAAAGTTCCTTTTCATCAATTTTGTAATTGGTTTCATTTATTCGTTGCCAAATCCTGTTATTTAAACTTCTAAATACCTGAACAGAATCAAACAACTGTTGCTCGTATTCATCTACAATTAAATTTTGATAGTCTAAGTAATACTGATCATTTCTTACAATCTTTTGCCGGACTAGGTTATTCGATGCGGTTCTGTTTTCACGATACAACAAATCGGTTAAAACATTTACACGTGTATAAACACTCGCTTTCTGAATAGATGTGAGAATTTGTTGCCGCCTTAAAGATTTATGAATTAGTTCATTAACGGTTGCCTGAGCATGCTTGAACTTTTTATATTCAAGAAATACTGAGATAGTAAGTAAAATCAGAATAGTGCTAAAAAAAATTACCAGAAACCTGGTAACAGGGATCTTTTGCAAAAGATTTTTTTTCATAGGGTGGTTGGGAATGCAAATATAAATTAAACTAATATAATTAACAACTATATTAAAGCTATCAATTTCGGCTTCCGGTTAAATAATTCACATCTGATAGTCTTGCTATCATTGATATCTCCATACTTACCGTTTACTGACAATGGAAGGGGAGATGAAAGCTAAATGAATTTGGAAACAAAATTTGTTGTCCTGAGCTTGATGTTGGAAAAGTGTAATACTTCCTGAATAATTAGTTCGTGCTAAGATTAAGCGCTCCTCTTTTTCAACAATTTCCCTACCCAGTTATTTGTAGCTTTCGAAAGTATTTCTGTTGTATTTATTTTACCTGCTTTAAAAGAATGATCTGCTCCTTCAATTTTTATGAGTGTAGCTTTTGGAAGTGACGAACATACCAATTCGATCAGATCCAACTGTGCCAGTGCATCGCGGGTGCCCTGCAAAAAAAGCATCGGCACTTTTACATTTTTTAAATGCTCTGCCCTATCGGTTGCCGGCTTACCGGGGGGATGTAAAGGGAACCCATAAAAAATAATTCCCATTACTGAACTTTCCGGATGCGTTGATACATATTGTGAGCTCATTCTTCCGCCGAAGGATTTACCGGCAACAAATAAAGGAAGGCTGGGCGATAGCTGCTGCGCTTTTGAAATCGCGGCTTCAATCGTTTGATGGGCAACAGGGGGCACATCAGGCCTGCCTTTTTTATTTTCTGCAAAAGGAAAGTTGAAGCGCAGGGTAGCAATACCGGTTTCGGCAAGGGAATTTGCCAAGGCCACCATGAAAGGATGATTCATTCCTGCGCCGGCTCCATGGGCCAGTGCCAGGATGCATTGGGCACCGGGAGGCGCCATATATTCGGCCGATACTTTACCAATGGAAGCTGAAACCTGAATTTCTAACGAGCGTGTTTTCATTGCCGGCGGTTTGTTTTTGAATTTTTAACTAAGGTAAAATTTAAACAGCGACCTGGTAAAAATATTTTGAAGTACAATAGTGCCTGACTTCTCCAAAAAGTTGAAAACGCCCTAAATAAGAGAAAATGTTTTTACCTGTTTATTAAAAACACTTACTGCAGATTGAGTAATGAGCAGCCAGATGTGCAGCATGAGTTCAATAATCCAAGGTTAAGGAGAAAGGATAAAGCATTCATACCGAATGCGCCGGAACTAACATTTGCATGCGAAGATTCTGCCGGCTGCGCAGGAACAAAACAAACAAAATTTTATGCGGCCGGATGCTTTCTTCCACGAAGCTGAACAATATTGAACATAATGGCTCAGACTGCTGATAGTGTGCCAGCCCATTCTTAAAAATGCACTAATTTACCGCTTATGAAGTATTGCAATTCTTTACAGTTAATAAAACTAAAGAATCTGAGTATTGCGCCCGTAATTTTCTTTTTTAAGCCAGTAAAGCAATAAATACCGGCTTTTCCTGTTTAGTCTTGAAACCTTGCAGAAAACAAAATCTTGTAAAATAATAAGCGTAAAAGTGGTACTTTTGACGCCTTTTAAAAGGATAACATAATTAATTTTATAAATCTTGGAAAGTAAAGTAACAAAAATCGGGGTGCTTACTTCCGGAGGAGATTCTCCGGGTATGAATGCGGCAATCAGGGCTGTTGTGCGCACCGGCATTTATAATAAATTAGAGGTTTACGGCATTATGCGGGGTTATATGGGCATGATAGACAATGATATTTTTAAAATGGAAAGTAAGAGTGTTGCCAATATTATTCAACGTGGCGGCACCGTTTTAAAAACTGCCCGTTGTAAAGACTTCTATACAAAGGAAGGCAGGAAGAAAGCTTTTGAAAATTTGCAAAGCCACGGAATCAACGGATTGGTTATTATCGGCGGCGATGGCTCTTTCCGGGGCGCCCAAACTTTTAGTCACGAATACGATATTCCGTGCATTGGGCTGCCTGGTACCATTGATAAAGATATAGCAGGCACCGATTTTACGATTGGATTTGACACAGCTGTAAATACTGCCGTAGAAGCGATAGATAAAGTGAGAGATACGGCAGACGCCCACGACCGGCTGTTTATCATTGAGGTAATGGGACGTGATTCGGGTTATATTGCTTTGCACAGCGGCATTGCTACCGGCGCTGAAAATATTTTAATTCCCGAACAAAAGACGGATGTAGAAGGGGTGGTAAATGCTTTACTGGAAAAACACGGCCGCAAAAAACTAGTAAATATTATAGTAGTGGCTGAAGGAGAAAAATTCGGGGCAGCAGAATTGGCAAAAGTTATTAATGAAAGAATCCCTGAACAGGAAGTACGTGTTACGATCCTGGGCCATATACAAAGGGGAGGTTCACCTACTTGTTTCGACAGGCTAATCGCAAGCCGGATGGGATATTCAGCTGTGGAATGCCTGCTCACCGGAAGATACAACGTTTTTGTAGGTATTGTAAATAATAAAATTCACTACATTCCCTTAGATCAGGCAGTGAAAAAGAAACAAAAAATTAGTGAAGACTGGATGAAAATTGTAAAAATATTGTCGAGCTAGAAGGTATCAGGTAGCGTGTATCAGGTGAATCCATATCTAAACATTTACCTAAACCTAATACCTAATACCTAAAACCTAAAACCTAATACCTAATACCTAAAACCTAATACCTAAAACCTAATACCTAATAATAATGTCGAAAAATATCAGTAAATACCTGCATAAAGAAATGGATAAGAAGGCCGGTTTTGACCATACGGTAAAACGCACGAAAATAGTAGCTACAGTAGGGCCGGCTTGTGACAATTATGATGCCATGGTAGAATTGGTAAAATGCGGTGTAAACGTTTTCCGGTTAAATTTTTCTCACGGAAGCCAGGAAGACAAAGCGAGAATTATTCAAATTATCAGAAAAATAAATGAAACCCTTCCGTTTAATATTGCCATTCTTGCCGATTTGCAGGGCCCGAAATTAAGGGTGGGAGAAATTGAAAATAATGCACTGGAGGTGAACCCCGGCGATATTCTCACTTTTACCAATACCAAATGTATCGGAACAAAAAAGCAGATTTATGTAAGCTATCCTGATTTGCATAAAGATGTAGTGCCCGGAAATGTGATCATGATAGATGATGGTAAACTGGAAGTGAGGGTTACGAAAATTCTGCCCAACAATAATGTAGAAGTAGTGGTGGTAATAGGAGGAATTCTTTCTTCAAAAAAAGGCCTGAATCTTCCCGATACAAAAATTTCCTTGCCGGCATTAACTGAAAAAGATTTGAATGATCTTGATTTTATTATTGACCAAAATGTAGATTGGATCGCACTATCGTTTGTACGCGAAGTAAAAGATATTACCGGCCTGAAAGACATTCTGAAGAAAAGAAACAGCACTTCAAAAGTAATTGCCAAAATTGAAAAGCCCGAAGCGATTATTAATATACGCGATATCATCATTGAAAGTGATGCCATCATGATAGCACGCGGCGATCTCGGCGTAGAATTGCCCATAGAAAAAGTGCCCCTCATACAAAAAGAAATTATTCGTAAATGCATGCACCGGGCCAAACCTGTAATTGTAGCAACCCAGATGATGGAAAGCATGATGGACCGCATCAAGCCCAACAGAAGCGAAATTACAGACGTAGCGAATGCCGTATTGGAAGGCGCAGACGCGCTGATGCTCAGTGGCGAAACTGCGACCGGCAATTACCCGACCCTGGTAATAGAAACCATGAGCAAAATAATCCTGGAAATTGAAAAAACGGCCTACGATTACAACCGGCAGGATATCCTGGCGCCTCAACCTCACTCCCCTTCCTTCCTCAGTGATGCGATTTGTTACAGTGCCTGCAAACTGGCACAGGATGTAAATGCAGATGCATTGATCGGAATGACGCAAAGCGGATATACCGGGTTTATGCTGAGCAGCTACCGCCCTAAATCACTTTTGTATATTTTCAGCAAACAAAGAAGCCTGATTAATCAATTAAGCCTCAGCTGGGGTGTGCGCGCGTTTTTTTATGATGAAGAAGAAAGCCTGGACGGTATCTTTTTTGATCAAACCGGAATTTTAAGAGAACGTGGGTTTCTTAAAACGGGCGATGTGGTGGTAAATACAGGCAGCACACCAGTTTCACAGCATTTACCAACCAATGTTTTGAAAATTTCAAAAGTTACCCAATAAAAGATTTCCCTTCTTTTATGATAGAAACTGACCGTAAAACAACTAATATCGTCAATTTCTATTTTTGGTCTTTTTCATTTTTAAAAACATCATCCATTATACTTACCGGCTTCTTTCTTTTATCCAGGTGCTGCTGTATTTCACTGGCAAGAATGGCTGTCGAATCACCGGTATGTTTTATAAAAATCAATTCAGGATTGTTGAATGAAAAAAGAGAATTGAACTTTTTTTCAGACTCTTCTTCAATCTGATCAATCAGCAAAATGATGTCGAATTTTTGCTGGTGAAAAAGTTCTATCGCTGTTTCATCATTAACGGTTGCAGTACTTTGCCATTGCGGATTTTCGTTGATAAAGGCTGACAGCTTTTGCAATAACAACGGATCGCGCCCGATAGACAGAATTTGAATTTTTTCCATGATAATTATTATTTTAAGAAATATAAATTTAAGGTAAAACGAAGCAGCCTTCTGCGTGTTATTTCAAAAAGTTACCGGTTTGTGAAGACACAGCCATGGCAGCAGCTCCTGGCACTTGCCTTCCAAGGCCTGAAAGATCATAATATTAAGGCCTCCTGTTTTTACAACAAACAAAGAAATATCGCGAATTCCTGTTTTTTGCAGATTTTGTAATATTAAATTCACATTCAGCATTTTTTTTTAAACCAATATTCTTTTTCACTACTTTTATTTTTTTCTTCTTGCTTATAAATCTTTCCAACTTATTTAAAATGAAAAAAATTGTATTACTGCTGCTTTTAGTTATTTGTTTCCAGACCTTTCTTTTTGCACAAAATTCCAACGCGTATTTTGCTTCTTATCCAACATTAACTCCGGATGGGCAAACCCTGATCTATAGTTATGACGGTGATCTGTGGAAATCTTCATCCAACGGAGGTGCTTCCATGAGAATTACGGCCATGCAAGGCATTGCAACGAATCCCCGTGTTTCTCCTGATGGCAAATGGCTGGCTTTTAGTAATTCACAATTCGGCAATTATGATATTTACCTGATGCCCTTAAATGGCGGAGATATAAAGCGATTAACTTTTCATTCTGCCAACGATAATGTAGAATCGTGGTCATGGGATAGTAAGTATATCTATTTCACATCAAACAGGTACGACCGAATGTCTACCTATAAAGTGAACATCAATGGTGGCACACCTTTGCGCGTTTTCAGTTCTGATAATTTTGATTATACGCATAATGCTTTTGAAGATCCGGTTACGGGTGAAATATTTTTTGATGATACTTTTGAAAGTTCATTTTTTGCCAATCGTCTTGGATATAAAGGCCCGTTCAATCCGGATATTCAATCATATAATCCTGCTACAAAAAAATACAAGCAATACACCGATTGGAAAGGAAAAGACATGTGGGCAACCGTTGATAAAAATGGAAATATTTATTTTGTTTCTGACGAAGCAAATGGCCAATATAATTTATACACTTTTATAAATGGTAAAAAAACACAACTCACCAATTTTGCAACATCCATCTTCAATCCTTTTGTAGATGCTGCAGGCGACAAGGTGGTTTTTGAAAAAGATTTTCAATTATATGCTTACAATGTTAACACAAAACAAACCGAAAAAATCTCTTTGCAAGTTTATAAAAACAACACTTTGTCTGCATTTCAGAATATGGATGTAAGTGGAAACATTACCAATTTTGATGTTTCCGGCGATGGAAAAAAGCTTGCTTTTGTATCGCGTGGAAAATTATTTGTATCAGATAATAAAGGAAAATTTATTCGCCTGATAAAAACTTTACCACAGGAAAGGGTAAAAGAAGTCGTTTGGCTGAAAGACAACAAGACTTTATTATATGGACAAACTTTTAAAGGATTTGAAAATCTTTTTACAAAAGATGTGGAATCAGATCATGAAGAAAAGCAAATCACCAATGAGCCCAAAAACAGTCGCGGCCTGACTTTCAACAGCGACAAAACAAAAGCGGTTTACTTGTCGGGCTCAAATGAAGTACGCATTCTTGATTTGAAAACCATGGTTGCTTCTCCAATTGTAACTGATGAAATCTGGGGCTTGGAAAATTCAACCCCTTATTTTTCTCCTGATGACAAATATGTAATGTACACAGCGTACCGCAATTTTGAGCAGGATATCTTTCTATACCGGATTGCTGATAAACAGATTTTTAACATTACCAACACAGGCGTTACTGAAAGCAATCCGTTCTGGTCGCCTGATGGAAAATATATTTATTTCATTTCCGACAGAACGCATCCTTCTTATCCTTATGGTGCTGAAAATCAAAAGATGTATCGCATGCCTTTGCAAAAAATTGAACAGCCTTACCGCTCTGATATGTTTGATTCTTTGTTTGTAAAAAAGAAAGAAGAACCAAAAATTGATACAACAAAAAAAGAAACAAAAAAGCAGAATTTAAAGAAACTGAAAGAAAAGCAAGAATCAGAAACTGCAAAGAATACTGATCCTGCAAAACAGGAAATAAAAATAGATTTCAGAGGAATGATGGAGCGTATAGAGCAGATTGGGCCCGACTTTGGTGATCAGTCAGATTTATTTGTAATAAAAAATGAAGAGAAAACTTTTGTGTTTTTTATTTCTAATCATGAAAACGGAAAATCTGCTTTATGGAAACTGACTTTTGAGCCTTTTGAAAAAACAAAGACAGAAAAAGTAAAAGATGCCGATGGAAATGATTTGGATATCGAAGGCTATAAAGATCATTATTATGTGTTGAACAAAGGAAATATTCATAAACTCGATGTAGATAAAGGTTCAATCGAAAAAGTAGACGTTAATTTCCCTTTTTCGATTAACATGAATGATGAATTTAATCAGATGTTTTACGAAGCCTGGGGCGATTTGCAGGAAAATTATTACAACGAAAATTTTAATGGTGTAAACTGGAAAGATATTCGTGACCGGTATGCTGCCTTTTTACCGCAATTGCAAACGAGAAATGATTTCCGGATTTTATTAAACAATATGATGGGTGAATTAAATACTTCTCATTATGGTTTTTCTACTTTTGGAAATGATGAAAAAACTTTTTATAAAACGGTAACAGCCACACCGGGATTGGTTTTCAGTAATACGAATCCTTATGAGGTAGATCATGTTATAAAAAATGGTGTGGCCGATATTTCTGAAAATAAAATACAAAAAGGAGATGAACTGATAAGTGTTGACGGTGTAAAAGTTGATCAGAATCAGAGCCGTGAATATTACTTTATGCGTTCGCAAAAACCTGATGAAATGGTACTTGGATTCAAACGTGGTAGTAAAATATTTGACGTAAAAATTCATCCTTCAACCCCTAACGAAATGCAAAACCATTTGTATGACGAATGGATAGATGCGAATAGAAAACGCGTGGATGAATTGAGCAATAAGCAAATAGGTTACGTTTACATGAAAGACATGGGCACTGATGCATTGAAAGATTTTGAACTTAAGATGGTTTCTGATTCCATCAACCAGCGCAAAGCATTGATTCTTGATCTGCGTTATAATACGGGTGGAAATGTGCATGATAAAGTGTTGCAGTTTTTATCCCAACGGCCTTATCTGCAATGGAAATATCGTGATGGCAAAATGAGCCCGCAACCCGATTTTGCTCCGGCAGCGAAACCCATTATTTTATTGGTAAATGAACAGAGCTTAAGCGATGCCGAAATGACGGCGGCAGGCTTTAAAGAATTAAAGCTTGGAAAAATTATTGGAACAGATACGTATCATTGGATCATCTTTACCAGCGCAAAGTCGCTGGTAGATGGCTCTTCAGTCAGACTACCATCCTGGGGCTGCTTTACATTGAACGGGAAAAACCTCGAACATACGGGAGTATCGCCGGATATTTATGTGAAAAATACTTTTGAAGACCGGATGAATAACCAAGATCCTCAAATAGAAAAAGCGGTGGAAGAAATAATGAAATAATTGAAGTGAAAAAAATTCTTCTTTCAAAAAACGCCGCTCCTGATTGGGAGTGGCTTTTTTTTATTTAAATAAAAAAGCATTTAACTTTCTCAAAATATTTCCATGAAAAAGGAATACAAGGTTCTGTATCTTCTTGCGCTTCTTAAATTTATTCTTCCCTATCTTTTACAAAACAGTTATTACCAACCCCAGCGCGACGAGTTTTTATACCTTGCCGAAGCGCACCATCTGGCGTGGGGCTACATGGAAGTGCCGCCGCTGCTTTCTGTATTTGCATGGTTTACCAATCTCTTTGGAACCACTATGTTCTGGTTAAAATTCTGGCCTTCATTATTTGGGGCGCTTACTTATATTATTGTTGGTAGAATAATTCTCTCTTTCGGAGGAAAGGTTTTCGCCTTATTTCTTGGTTTGCTGCCGTTCATTTTTGGCGCTTATTTAAGAGTGCATTTTTTGTTTCAGCCAAATTTTTTGGAAATATTTTTCTGGACAATGATTGCCTTCAGCATACTTGGATTTATTCAAACACAAAAAAACTTTTACCTCTATCTGTTTGGTATCAGTGCGGGTTTGGGTATGATCAGTAAATATTCAGTATCATTTTTTATCATCAGTATTTTACTGGCATTGTTATTTACAAGAAACAGGAAAATATTTTTAAACAAGCATTTATATTTTGCTTCGCTTATTGGCTTTTTAATTTTTCTTCCCAATCTTTTATGGCAATATAATCATCACTTTCCGGTGATTGTGCACATGCAGGAATTGCATCAGTTTCAATTGCAATATATAAGTCCAGTTGGTTTTTTGATAGATCAATTGCTGATGAATCTGCCTTGTGTGTTTATATGGATTGCCGGTTTGTATTTTGTCGTTTTTAAAGAAGATGGAAAATACCGTGTTTTTGCCTGGGCATATTTATTTGTCATTCTGCTATTGCTTTATTTTCAAGGCAAAAATTATTATTCACTTGGCATTTATCCTGTCTTATTTGCTTTTGGAGCAATACGCCTCGAACGCTTTGCAGTAAAGCATTCCGCTGTTTGGAAGGTTGTTTTTATCCTGATTCCTTTCGCTTTGGGAATTCCTTTGGTTCCATTGTATCTTCCCGTCTACGCACCGGAAAAATTAGCAGCTTATTACAAAGCAAAACACATGGAAAAAACGGGTTTTTTGAAATGGGAAGATTTACAAGATCATCCTTTACCCCAGGATTTTGGAGACATGCTTGGCTGGAAAGAAATGGCAGAGAAAACAGCGAAAGCTTATTCTTCATTAAGCGACGAAGAAAAAAAACAGACGTTTATTTTTGCGGATAATTATGGAGAAGCAGGAGCCGTCAATTATTATGGCAAAAAATATGATCTTCCCATCGTACATAGTGATAACGCCAGTTTTTTATATTGGATTCCGGATAGTGTTCATATTGATAATTTGCTGCTGATTACCGATGACAAACAGGAAATGCAACACGATTTTTTAAAAGATTTTTCTTCTGTTATTCTATCAGATAGTATTACCCACCCGTATGCAAGAGAACATGGTTCGCTCATCATTGTTATGAAAGGAGCGAATGAAAAATTCAATCAGATGTTTAGCGAAAAGATTAAAGCCGACAAAGAAAGGTTTATAAAATAAATGAAGATTAACGGTGACGGTTGTACGAAAATTGAGAAACAGCCACGACAAACGAGAAATAAGGAGGTTTTCTCTTTTGTCATCCCTAATATCTCATTTCTAATACAAGAATTGATAGCACACCTACCTAAAACCTTCCCACTTTAAAGGCGCTGATATCAACCGGCGTACTTCTTTTTTCAATAATATCGCTGATGATTTGCCCGGCAGCAGCGCCTTGGGAAATCCCCAGCATGGCATTACCTCCGGAAATTAGAAGATTATCCAAGCCCGGTGCTTTTCCAAGGTATGGCAAGCCGTCGGGAGAAACAGGACGAAGCCCGGTCCATATTTTATCTTTAGGGGGAAAATCTATTTTTAAACCCGGATAAAATTTCTTTACTGAATTAAAAATGCCTTCCATTCTTTTTATTAAAACATGGTCGTTGATGCCGCTGAATTCCATAGTGCCTCCGATGCGAAGCATCTGTCGCCAAGGCGTTACAGCGCAGCGGCCATCCACCAGGATTGCAGGATAGCGGATATTTTTTTCAACGTGCTCATAAGTATAACTATACCCTTTTCCTCCTTCAAGTAATAATTTAACGCCTGCCATCTTTGCCAGTTTTGCCAGCCAGCTACCGGCTGTGAGTACAATTTCATCTGCTGTGAAGGTTCCTTTATCTGTAATAACCGATTCTATTTTTTTATGATTTTTTTTAAAGCCGGTAACCGTTGTATTCAATTGAAAATTAACGCCATTTTTTTCTAAATAATTTTTCATGGCAACTATAAATTTGCCAGGATGAATATGCGCATCATCTTTGAATAACAAGGCCCCATAAATATCCAATTGAACATCCGGCTCATGTTTTTGCAAGTCTTCACGATTCAAGACCTCTACTTCAAGTTTAAATTTTTTAGCGCCCTCCAGGAGTTTCAATTCATCTTCAAAAGCTTTTTGTGAATGGCACATCATCATGCAGCCGATTTCTTCCATATCAAAGATATCGCCTATATCGTCCCTGATTTCGTTCATCAACCTGCGGCTGAGGTTTAATAATTCACTCAGATGTGGTGCATTTTTTTCAACCGTTTTTTGATTGCTGTTTTGATAAAATTTGAAAGCCCATTCAATGAAAGCCGTATTCAGCCTTGGTTTGATGTAAAACGGGCTTGTACTGCTGAGCATGTATTTTAATCCTTCGGAAATAATGCCGGGCGAAGCAAGCGGTACGAAATGACTCGGTGATAAAAAACCCATGTTGCCAAAAGAGCAATTATTGGAAATATCGCCGCTATCTATTACCGTTATTTCACAATTGCTTTTTTGCAAATAATAAGCAGCGCAAAGCCCGTTCACTCCGCCGCCAACAATGATTACTTTTTCCATAATAAAAATATTAGTCCTTCT
>JBQCFO010000396.1:0-2367 GCA_051959055.1 Ginsengibacter sp.
CACGCATCAGCATATTGATGTGCGCCATATCAATTTTTGCGCGCAATACTTTTTCACCGTCTTTGTATTTTCCTTCTTTCATTTCCCCGAAAAGGCGAAGGTTTTCGTCAACGCTTCTGTTCCTGAATTCATTTTCTTTTCCAGGTTCAGTTGGGGTGCCTTTTTCAGAAGCAATTTTTTCGGAACTGCTGTCATCCACATACGCAAAGCCTTTATTAATAAGCTTTACAGCAAATGAATACAGTTCATCAAAATAATCGCTTGAATAATATTCATTACTCCAGCCAAAGCCGAGCCAGTGAATATCTTCTTTGATACTATCCACATACTCTGTTTCTTCGGTTATAGGATTGGTATCGTCAAAACGAAGATTTGTAGTGCCTTTATACTTTTGGGTCAAACCAAAATTCAGGCAAATACTTTTTGCATGGCCGATGTGTAAGTATCCATTCGGCTCCGGCGGAAACCTCGTTAAGATGCTTTGATATTTTCCACTTTGAAGATCTTCTTCAATAATTTCTTCTATAAAATTTAAACTCTTTTCTTCAGACATTTTTTAAACTTTGAACTTTCAACCTTAAACCTTGAACTATCCTTCCATACTCTCCACGATCAATTCCGCCAAATCTATCACTTTTACCTCTTCTTCCTTTTCATGAAGTTTTACGCCATCAGTGAGCATCATCATACAAAACGGACAGTTGGATGCAATCACTTTCGCGCCGGTACTTATCGCCTCGCCGGTTCTTTCCTCATTAATTCTCCGGCTGCCTTTTACTTCTTCTTTAAAAACCTGGGAGCCGCCAGCACCACAACATAAACCATTGCTGCGTGAGCGTTTCATTTCTACCAATTCCACAGCGAGCGCTTCCAAAACTTTTCGCGGCGCTTCATAAATGTTATTTGCGCGGCCAATATAACAGCTATCGTGATACGTAATTTTTTTTCCTTTAAAACTACCGCTTTCCTTCATCTTTATTTTTCCGTCATCTATCAATTGCTGAAGGAAAACCGTATGATGAACCACTTCATAATTGCCACCCAAAACCGGGTATTCATTTTTTAAAATATTAAAGCAATGTGGGCAGGTGGTAACAATTTTTTTGATACCATATCCATCCAGCAATTGTATATTCTGATAAGCCATCATCTGGAAAAGAAACTCATTGCCGGCGCGCCTTGCCGGATCGCCATTGCAAATTTCTTCTTTACCAAGAATGGCATAATTTATTCCTACTTTGTTTAAGATTGTAGCAAAAGCTTTGGTAATTTTTTGCGCACGCTGATCAAAACTTCCGGCGCAACCTACATAAAATAAAACATCTGGTGTCTTTCCTTCGGCAATCATTTCGGCCATCGTTGGAATATGCATTTCCTTTAATTTTTTGCCGCTAAAATACAACAAAGTAATTAGCTAATGTGCTGATGTGCTAATTAGTTAATGTGCTAATTAGCTATTGTGTCGTTATCGGGCGGATGAGCCTTTTCTGTTTCAGTAAACTGACAAATAATTAAGATTTGGATTTTGCCTTTGATGAATCTTCTAAGCTTAAAAGGCCTTCTGATAAGAACGAACAGATTACGAAAATTAATTAGAAGCTTTCCATCTAATGCAGCATAAAAATTGATCTGAACTCACATCAATAATTGGCCAATTTCGATCCGAACTTAAACCAATTTAAATTGAAAAGCTGTTTCAATACCAGGAAGCTTTATTGCAAAATATAACTAATCGGCACAGCAAATTGCAAATGAAGCTAATAGCTTTATTATAGACGATATCGAAACAGGATTTCTAAATAAAATTTCCGTTTATCTGTTTGGTTTTTTTATGGATGCCTATTTGATTCAAAGTTAGAGCTAAGCGTTTTTCCTTTGATAATGATGATGGAGAAGATGACTTTCAATTGTGTCATTGGTACCAGACGCAAAAGCCAAGCAACAATTTTTATAGCAAGCAACACCGTTCGGCCGTTTACACTTATTTTTGCCGCCATATCCTAACCTGTAATTATAATAATACGAATCTGAATTTGATCAAGAAAATAAAAAACTGGGAACAATGGCCTTTCAAACTTTTGTACGCTCCGCTTGTTCCTGTATGGCTTTGGTACATGATGCGAGCCCGGGCTGTATGGTTTTTTACAGCAAGTAATCCTAAACTTACCTTTGGTGGCATGGATGGTGAGCCGAAAAAGGAAATGCATGATCTTTTACCATCACAATATTGCCCTGTTTATTTTAATGTAAAGCCTTCTGATGATTTTGAGGAGGTAAAAAAAGAATTGAAAAAATCAGGTATTGAATATCCGTTAATTGTAAAACCGGAAGTAGGAGGCCAGGGGATTTTATTCAGAAAAATTGAAA
>JBQCFO010000397.1:0-4020 GCA_051959055.1 Ginsengibacter sp.
ATTCGATTGAAGAACGGCAATGATGGGAATACACTTATTGATGAATGTTCAGAACAGACTCCTGCAGGTTCTGCAATTAGTTTCACGGTAAAAGATACCGTGTCGGCAGATTTTACTTACCAGATAGACCAGGGATGTAAACAGGATACGGTACATTTTTTTCATGATGCAAAACATGAGGTAAATCAATGGCTCTGGCGGTTGGATTACAATGGAACGAGCACTTTACGAAACCCGGTTTCTTATTTCAATTCGTTCGGAACGAAGCAAATTATTTTAACCGTGTCGAACGGATTTTGCAGTGACACTTTAAGTAAATCGATTTTATTGGACAATACATTAAAAGCCGCTTTTGAGACCAATAATATTTTATGCCCTGAAGATTCCGCGATTTTTAAAAATACCAGTATTGGGAAAATCGTTTCTTATAACTGGAATTTTCAAAATGGAAATTTCAGTATGAATGAAAATCCATTTCCTCAAAAATATCCAATCATACTTGCCGAAAAAAACTATCCGGTTACGTTGGTTGTTGAAAATGACCTGGGTTGTTTTGACACGGCAGTCAATAACATCCGTGTGCTGAAAAGTTGCTATATCGCGGTTCCCAACGCGTTTACACCCAACGGTGACGGCCTAAACGATTTTCTTTATCCGCTTGGGGCCTACAAAGCGGATAATTTAGAGTTCAAAGTGTATAACCGTTTAGGCCAATTGGTTTTTCAATCGAATGACTGGACTTCAAAATGGGATGGAACGATTAAAGGTCAACCCCAGGATGCCGGTATTTACGTTTGGACATTGAAGTACATTCTGCGTGATACCGGCAAGCACATTTTCATGAAAGGGTCAACTGTTTTGATTAGATAACACTTTTCCCAAATCCGCTGTTGCATTGTTTCCGCTTACTGCCTTGTGGGCTTTGCTGATACTTGTCGGATTGTCATTCACTGGATTGTTCGTATGGTAACTAATGCCAAATACAAATAAAAAGGGGATAAATAATCCGATGGCCAATACTTTAGCAGAATAAATTACCTGGTTTGCGATTTCAACAATATCTGTTGATTGGTTGCTGATTGTTGTTTTCATTTTGTTTTGTTTTAATTGTTTTCGTTTGAATTACATCACAAAGATATAGTTTAAAATAGGTACTATGCAAAACATAGTACATGAAAATGCATATTTGCTATATGAAAGGCAAAAAATAAAATTTGAATGGTAAATGAAAGAAAAGTGCTGGTTTTTATATTCAACGGTTCCTGCTTATATTCGCATGAAACGCAGAACTGCATTTACTTTTATTAAAATCCGTAAGTATTTAGAAATGAGTTTACAATTTACTAACACGCCTATCGGGCGGCTAAGAATGACCGGAATTGCAGAAGGCATTTCTTATTTGGTACTTTTATTTATTGCCATGCCGATAAAATATATGGCTGGAAATCCTGAGGTGGTATTATATGTGGGCTGGGTACATGGATTGCTTTTTATGCTTTACATTCTCGCTTTGATTCATGTGAAAATAAGTTTGGAATGGAAATTCAGAAAAATCCTTGTTGCTTTCCTGGCTTCTTTGATACCATTCGGCACTTTTATCCTCGACAAATCATTGCGGGAAGAAGAGAGAAAACTTCAAACACAGAAAGTAACGCAATAGGAAAAATAGCAAAAACGTTGTTTCCTTTTCTTTCAAACGAAACTGAATTCCTTTAAAATCCACTACAGGCGAATCGCACCGGCCTGATGCCGGGCCTGGTGCAATTTATTTTTGTGGACAATTTTTCCATTCTTTTCTTTTACTTTTATTTGGTTTAATAAAGCGACCAGGTCATTTTACACTCTTGATCGCTGCATTGTAAAATAATTTTATGAAAAAATCTTTTACCGTTTTTTTTATTCTCGCCTTTTTTATTACCACAAATGTTGCCGCGCAACAATATCAAATCGCTTCTCCCGACGGCCATCTTATCATGAAAATTACAAATGAAAAATCTTTGCATTTTTCATTGATAAAAAACAATATCACAATAGTTCCTTCTGTAGAAGTGGCTATGGAACTGCAACCGGGTACCATACCTTCACAAAAAGATAAAATAACCAAAACAGTAAAGCAACAAATAAGTCAAAATATTATTCCGGTCGTTGCCATTAAAAGTTCTACTATCAAAGATGAGTATCATGAATTGAGATTGCAATATAAAAATCATTACAATGTCGTATTTCGTGTTTACAATGATGCATTCGCCTATCGCTTTGAAACAAATTATCCGGATAGTATAACGGTGATGCATGAACGCTTTAATGTCGCTCTGCCTGAAAATTCATCGGCCTGGTTTGCGTTCGCTCAAAGATGGATGAACAGCTATGAACACATTTATCAAAAGCAACCCATTGATAGTTTTGACCGAAAGGAAACCGCGCAATTGCCTTTGCTGATAGATTTGAATGAAAACGGAAAAGTGCTGATAACAGAAAGTGATTTGTATAATTACCCGGGTTTGTATTTTACGGGTGATAATGGCAACAATTTACATTCTATATTTGCGCCCGTAGTGAAAACGGAAAAGAAAAATGATTCAACAAAAAACGGTGGTTGGGATCGCAATTTTGTTCCGGAAAGTGTTTATAATTATATTGCCCACACAAAAGGAACCCGCACTTTTCCCTGGCGCATTTTTGCAATTGCCGACCGGGACAATCAATTATTAAATAATGAGATCGTTTATAAACTGGCAGCGCCAACCCGCATACAAAATACAGATTGGATAAAGCCGGGGCAGGTAGCATGGGATTGGTGGAATGACTGGAACGTTACACATGTGGATTTTCGCGCAGGAGTAAATACTGAAACCTATAAGTATTATATTGATTTTGCTTCGCAAAATCACATTCCCTACATCATCATGGATGAGGGCTGGTATAAATTAGGAAATATGACAGAAAGAGTGGCTGGCGTGGATGTAAAAGCAATAGCAGATTATGGAAAACAAAAGAATGTAGGAGTGATTCTGTGGTGTGTTTGGCGAACCTTGGATAATCAAATGAAAGAAGCGATGGATCTTTTTGAACAATGGGGTGTGAAAGGAATCAAAGTGGATTTTATGGATCGCGACGACCAGGCAGTAGTAAATTTTTACTGGCGTTGTGCGGAAGCTGCGGCCGGGCATCATCTGCTGGTAGATTATCATGGCGCTCATAAACCCGCCGGCCTGCAGCGCACGTATCCAAATGTCGTAAATTTTGAAGGAGTTCCCGGTTTGGAACAGGATAAATGGACTGATTCTCTTGCAACTCCCTGGATGGCTGTTACCTTGCCTTATATTCGCATGTTTGCAGGACCAATGGACTACACACCTGGTGCGATGCGCAATGCCCAACAAAAGGATTTCAGAGCAATCAACGATAATCCAATGAGCCTTGGAACCCGTTGTCAGCAATTAGCCATGTATGTAATCTTTGATGCACCGTTGCAAATGCTTGCCGATAATCCTACCACTTATGAAAAAGAAAAAGAGTGTTTGGATTTTATAACCAGTGTACCAACTACCTGGGACGAAACCATTCCCCTGGACGGAAAAGTAGGAGATTATGTAGCGCTTGCAAGAAGAAAAGGAAATGAATATTTTGCTGCCGCAATGGACAACTGGAAGCCACGTGATATCACCCTGAATTTTTCATTTTTACCCGAAGGAACTTTTAAAATTATCTTCTTTCAGGATGGCATCAATGCAGACAGGAACGGCACGGATTATAAAAAAATTGAAAAAACGATTACAAGAAATGATCAGTTCAAAATCCACTTAGCACCAGGCGGTGGCTGGGCAGCAAGAATTTTTAAATAGAAAAAAATTAAAAAGTATTCAGCATCATTACGACGGTTTCTTTATTTAGACAACAGCAAATGAAGAAATAAACAGGTTTTGTATTCCAGTGAACTGTGTAAACTTCATCTTTAATTCCTGAAAACCTTTGTTTTGAAAAAAGATTTTTTTTCAAAAAAACATTTTTTCAAATAAT